>DAOWFO010000087.1 GCA_030637965.1 Thermoplasmata archaeon | reverse complement strand
CCATAATTTGCATCTAACTTATCGGTATTCCAACAGAGTCCTAGTTGGATAGGAGCTTCATATTGCCATCCAACAATATCTCTATAATCTCCCTCTTTATATAAGGTAAGTGAATGGTTCATAGGATCATATATGTATGCTGCTTCTTCCTTCAGTACATAAATTATGCCTGCATGTATATAATTGATTCCAGACACAGTTTTTTTCCCATCAATTCTCATTCCATAAGCAGCCCATAGAACCGTTGACAACTCTTCATCAGTAATTGGATCATCAGTAAACTCACGAATAGACATTCTGCGAAAAATTGATTCCTCAAGGATCGTATCAACAGATATTGGAGGCGGAAGGTCAAAATCATTTAAGTTTAATTCTCCATCGACAGGAAATATTAGCGTAATTAAAATCATAAAAGCAAAAATTGCTACAGTTTTACTTTTCATATTTTTCCCCCATTATATATAATTGAGAAATGTTATATAAATAATTTCATTGAAAAATTGTAAAATCTAACAATTTTTTACTCATAATTCTTAATTATTATTAAAAACATCCATTAAAAAGGTTTAAGTTACGGACATATGAAATATATTTAATATTGAATTAAGGTTGAAAATGGTTAAAATGTTTTCGTAGTAAATCTAGATTAACGAAAATTTAAGAAATATATTTAGATTTCAAATATAATATCTTTAATAGAATTAATTATGCGATTCTTTTCCGATTTGGAAATTATTTCATCAAGTCTCGGATATGCAATCTTTTCCTCAAAATTCAGATGTTTGATTAATAAACCCCTTAGTTTTACTATCTCAAAACCAGAATTTATCTTTAAATTCTGAATAATATTTGTTACTTCTTTCATTATTTCATTATGTTGATTTGAAATTTCAAATAATAGGCTAAAATCTTCAATAGATTTATCATTTTTATTAGATAAAAAGATTGCTCTCTCTTCAACAAATACATGTTTTTCAAGATGCCATTTGAATGTTTTAAAAGATTCTATTTTAACGTCCAGGTTATTATCAAAATTCATTTCAAAACCATGAAGTAATGACAGAATTCTAAAATGATCTTTTATCATATATGATGAGATTTTTGAAATCTCATTCTCATACACATTTGACATATTAATAAAGAATAGTAAATATGATTATAAATATTATCTATATAGGAAATGGATACAATATGTCCTAAATCTAGCATATAAAATATCCTTGTATCATATTATTTTATATTTTTTATTATTTTTTATTAAAAAGTCTCATTCTAACACAAATCTTAATAAGTACCTTATTAATCATATTGCGATAAATTAACATAATTCAATATCTTCCTTATCAACAATTAAGGGGAGATGCAAGGGGGAATAAAATATGAGCAATGTTTATCAAGATCATATGGACAAAAGGATAAGGGAAATTCATGAAAGAATGATTGAATTTAGATTAGCAAAGAAAAAACGAATGCAAAAATCTCAATAAACTTTATATTATTAAATTTGTAGATATCATTAGGAAAATAGCTACAATTATTTGGATGTTTAGTAAGATAAATTAAAAATAATCGATATTTATCAATAAATATTTAAATTTCATTCAAAATTTGGAAAAACAAAACCAAAATTAAGAGCTATTGGATAGTAGCTTACATTTTTATATTACCTCCTTATTACCATTCCACCCTCATTAGATATTAAAGGTGATTCACATGAAAAGACCAAGAAAAATAAAAAGATACTGTCCTTCATGTAAAAATCATACAGCTCATGAACTACATAGATTGAAAAAGAGAAAAGCTGGAGAGTTAAAACAAGGACAGCGAAGATTCCGACGCGTTATGCGGGGATATAGAGGATTTCCAAGACCTAAACCAGAGGGAAGAGAAAAAACAAGCAGACGCGTAGCATTAAAATATACATGTGCTATTTGTAAAAAAAGCCACCAGCCTGCAAGTCAAAGGGCAAAAAAGTTTGAAATAGGCGAATAAAATATGAAAAAACCAAAAAGTAATTTCATTAAGGTAAGATGTAAGGATTGCGAGAATGAGCAAGTTTTATTTGACAAAGCTAGTAATGAAGTATCTTGTCATATCTGTGGTAGTAAACTAGCCATACCTCGAGGTGGAAAAGCAGAGATAAAAGGTGAGGTTTTAGAGGTTATTGAATAAAACAATGGAGATGGCATCAAATTTGTTCAAAAAAAATAAACCATCACCTATTTAGTTATGTTTTAGGATATAATTTTATATTTAGTAATAGAATTGAGAGACTACGCAAATGAAAAAATAAATTATTCTGTTAAGATTATCTCTGTTATTGTAAATTGTTGGATTGAAAAGATGGTTCGAAAATTGTAGATTTGAAACGAAGTAAAAATGGCTCCGGGGATTAATTATTCAAAGGAAAAGAAGAAACCGTGGAAGACCAGAGTAGAAAGAGATATAATAATGCATAAAGATATTAAAGAAGTAGGATTACAAGGCGGAAAAGTTATTGGAGATAAATTAATCCTTACTTTCATTTATTATTGGCACACCATTGTTAATTATTGGACTGTATGCAATATTTAATATGTTATTTGGTTTTGGTTTTCCTATAAATATGGCTACTGTAATATTAGTTATATTGGTTAACATTATTGGTTTGTTATTAATAATCGGCGGATACTTTATTTATAGGTATAGTTAAATCTCTTAAAATTGAGTTTATAAAGTATTAATTACTAGTAAATTTTATGTTTGAAAAGAGGGAAGAGTTTAGGTATTATTCAATATAGAAAAAAAATTAGACTAAGAGAGAAGAAATCTAATAACTCACCTGCCTTATTATATATATGATTGCTTCTGAATAAACATTACCCTAAATATGTAAAAATAGTAATATTTAATGGATTTTAACCAACAAGTTAGACCCTGTTGTGCAAACCCTTATTTACCAAACATATTTTATAGGGTTATTAATTACAACTTTACTAAAATAATTATTGTGTAGATAATTAAACTAAAAAATAAATTTAATTTAGGTTAAATCAAAGGAATAACAACATGGTAAAAAAGGATTATCCGGACGAAGGTGAATTTGTTATTGGTACAGTTATAAAGGTTCAGAATTATGGAGCATTTGTATCACTAGATGAATATCCTGATAGGGAGGGATTTGTACATATAGCAGAGGTAGCAAGTGGATGGGTCAAGAGAATTCGTAATCATATAAAAGAAAAACAAAAAGTTGTTTGTAAAGTAATGATTGTTGACAGATCCAAAGGACATGTTGATCTCTCACTCAAACGAGTAAATGACCATCAAAAAAGAGACAAAATCAAGGAGTGGAAAAATGGTCAAAAATCAGAACGGCTTTTAGGAATGCTTGCAAAAAAGATAAATAAAACTAGCGAGCAATGTTACAAGGAATTCGGAAATGACTTAATTAGTAAATATGGATCTTTGTATACAGCTTTTGAAGAAACTGCATACGACCCAGAAATGTTAAAAAACGAAGGTTTTAAAGGTGATTGGATAGATGAATTTAAAACACTAGCAAAAGAGAACATATCTATCCTATTTGTCGAAATAACAGGACATCTTGAAATCAAATCTTGGCTTCCTGATGGCATTAACAATATTCGCGATGCGCTTTCAAACGCTGAACAAAGTGAATTTGAAGATGTGGAAATACAGATAAAATATATTGGTGCTCCTCAATACATTATCACAGTTAAAGCCCCAGATTATAAAATAGCTGAAGATGAAATGAAAAAGGCTGTAGAAACTATTGAAGAAAAAATAAAAAAATATAATGGTGAAATTAAGTTTCATCGTAAGGCAGAAGAATAAATGTCTAATCTACGTTATTGTAAAAATTGTAGAGAATATACTATGGAAGATATTTGCGTAAAGTGTAATGAAAAAACTATATCTAAATATCCACCTCGGTTTTCCCCTCAAGACCGTTATGGCAAATACAGAAGGGAATTAAAGAAACAGACAAAAGGTGTATAAAAAAATGGATTATGTTACAGTAAGAAACATAACTAAAAAACCAAAATTGGAAAATCCTTTGTTTATTGAAGGACTTCCGGGAATTGGTAATGTTGGAAAACTAGCAGTAGAACATCTAGTTGATAGTGTAAAAGCATCAAAATTTGCAGAATTGTACTGCAAAGATTTTCCCCCTCAGGTTTTCATTAACTCTGATGGTACTACTGAACTTGTTAAAAATGAGTTTTATTACTGGAAAGCAAAGAAGAAGAATCAAAGAGATCTTGTATTATTAACAGGAGATTATCAAGGACTTTCCTCACAAGGACAATATGAACTTGTTGAAAAAATACTCGATATTGTTGAAGATATTGGAGTAAAAGAAATGTTCACGCTAGGTGGATATGGTCTGGGACATGAAATTAAGAATCCAAAGGTTCTATGTGCAACAACAGATAAACATCTTGTGAAAAAAATGAAAAAATATGGTGCAATATTTAGGAAAAATGAGCCCGGTGGTGGAATCGTAGGAGCAAGTGGATTATTATTAGGATTAGGTAAACTAAGAGGTTTTGAAGGTACTTGTTTTATGGGTGAAACACCAGGATATTTAGTTGATCCTAAAAGTGCAAAAGCAGTATTAAAAATACTAATGAAAATAACAAATGTTGACGTAAATCTTTCTGCCTTGGAAGAAAAAGCTAAAGAAATTGAACAAATTGCCCAACAATTAAGGGAAATAGAAGGAACTTCCCTGGATAAAACAGAGGATCTAAAATACATAGGTTAATTTAATAATAATTTAGAAATTTGATTCTATCGATCTAAGCATATTCCATAAGTTTTTTCTGGATTTTCTTTATGAATCTTTAGAATCTGCTTCTCTGAAATTATTTCCTTTTCAATTAATTCTATCGTTTTTCTTGGGACAGTTTTTGGGCCTAAAACAGCTCCAGGTCTACAAGGATCATCAATATAGTCGGTTTCCATCATAAAACGTGTACCTTTCTTAATGGCTGTAAAAATATTTTTCTCACTTGCTAGAACTGAAGGCATAAGTCCAAAGTTTTCGCTTTTATGTATTAAAGGCGGAGAATAGTGCTTAACAATTTTTTGTGGAATTAGACCTGCCTTTTTTCCCATTTCTGAAAGCTCCTTACATTGACCTGGCGTTGTGCTTTCGGTGTGTAACACTACTGGAACACCTGCATCTTTTGCTTTTTTCATTCCAT
This sequence comes from Thermoplasmata archaeon, assembly GCA_030637965.1. Lineage (GTDB taxonomy): Archaea > Thermoplasmatota > E2 > DHVEG-1 > DHVEG-1 > DAOWHD01. The sequence goes on along the minus strand of DAOWFO010000087.1, from coordinate 1,631 downwards.
AAAAAAGTATTTCATTTGAATCATCTAATTCTTGTTCTTCAATAGGAAAATGAGGTCTACCAATCTCACCAATAGCTATACATAGACCTTCTTCACACAAATCCGCCGCAAGATCCATACCTTTTTTCATTATTTGTATCGTCTCAATTCTTCCAAATTTTTTCTTTAATTTAAGGTAATCAACAGGATATGGGCCAACAGTTACAAAAACCTTAATATCGGTCTTGGATTTGATTTCCTCTTTGATTTTCAAGGTTTCTTGATAGCATGCATTATAATTTTTATTTTTAATTACTAGATATGTCATTGGTAACTGACACAAAACAAAATGTGTACCTCCAGCTTTAATAAAATCCTTTACAGCTTCTATGAAACGTCCGTCCCTTCTAAGATGAAGGTGATTATCAAAAATAATTGGGATTTTCGATATTATTAACACCAATCCTTAATGACCAAAATTTTACTATTGAATTAGGTTAACTCATGTCTTAATATTTAAACTTTAAATTTTGATTATAATTTTTATTTTTTATAATTATATAAATAACCATTTCATTTATATGAAATTTAAATCTAAATAGTATCAAAAATCGTTTAAAATTGGAATCAATCTGGATGTTATTAATGAATCAGATTTGGTTGAAAAAGTCTATCAATAAAAATAATAAATTAATAAAATATCCAATCATCGATTTTTTTGCAAATTATTAACTTCTTTTACAATTATATTGTCTAATACTAAAACTAATGTGATTAATAAAAAAATTCTAACTTTTTATAATTAGATTCAGAATTATCTAATATACTGAATTATTTTCATAACATTCTTTAACTAGAGGATTATTTTTCAAATCTTTCTTTAAAAACTTGAGAACTAATTCTTTTTCTTTGTTTGTTAATCGTCCCATATTCACACCTCATATATTACCATAATAGTACATAGCATGTTATTTTGTGTCATTAATACTTAATAAATATTACTTGACAAAATGTCAAAAATGTAAAAAATTAAATTTGATACTTTTATCCTAAAAGTTAAGGTTATAAAGATAACTATTGTCAAAAATCATAGATATACTTTTTGCCTAACAATAGTATTGATTTTTTAAAGGAGAAAAGCAGATTATTAAATAATACCACAATATTTAAGAAAAATGTATAGATACAATTATCGGGGTTTGGTGTAAATTATGGAATGTGGCATATGCGGATTAGAATTAGAGGATGGAGAAGTTTGCATTTGTGAAATTTGCAAAAGAAGTACCGCCTCTGAATTTGTACATTAAAGGTTTGATTAATCAAAGGAAAAAGCCAATTATATACTTATAGTAAACAAGGGTAAATAACATTTTAAATGTTTTTTATATCCCATCAACTTATGCTTCCAATATTGAAATAGTTTTATAGGATAAAAGTATTAAGTAAGATAGTTTTATACATTGGTGTATTAGTTCCTATCCGTTTTTCTTTTATCGTTATCTTACAATCAGTTTTATTGTTTTCGGATTCCCAGTAGAGTATAAGTTTCATTTCACTTGATTAACAGTTTAGCAAACCCCATAGAATTATTGCAAACCTTTTTTTAGCTTTTAAATATGAAAAGCCGTCCACAACATAGCTTTTAATTTTTT
>DAOWFO010000009.1 GCA_030637965.1 Thermoplasmata archaeon | reverse complement strand
GTAGATTTAAAATGGTGAGGAATTATGCCAGATGATTATTCAAAGCATTTAGAAAAAAGAATAAAAGAAATGCATGAAAGAATGGCTAAATCAAAACTACACAACACAAAGAAGAGAAAATATTGAAATTGTAGATTTGAAAAGGGAGATATAAAAATGGGACATTGTCCAAACTGTAAACAGAAAGTGAGCTTAGCCAATGTTAAAACAGAGGTAAAAGGATTGGTGGTAATAAAACAAGAAAGAATGTATATGTGCCCATTCTGTGAGAACATGCTTGGATTTGCTATCATGCAAAAGTAAAATTTAAATTTGGAAAGAGCGGAAATTATAGGTCATTTTTGAAGAAAAAATACAAGATTAGGATTATTGATCTCCAATTAATAATATATCAATTCGTGCTGATATTATATTTGTCGTTTAATATTTAGTTTATTGTCAACAATCATTTAATATAAATATAGAAATAATTAACACAATGGTGTGTGTCAAGATTAATAGGATAAAAAATAAATATATTATAAAAATTAAAACCTATATCTCCTTTTTCTACTGAAATAATAAGAAAATGTGCGATCCTCTTTAGGTCCTTTTCCAGTCATTATTTCAATTATACCTTGTGCAAGTATCCATCCAAAATATCCCATGAAAAATGTGAAAAATCCTGCAATGCTATAACCAAGTATAATCTGCATATAGTTTTGCCCACCAGTTATAAATAACACAAAAATTCCAATTGTTATGAACAAAAATATTAGAAGGAAAATCCACCTTAAAGCATAAATAGTTACTTTCATAGTTTTTAACGGAATATCTTCTAGTGAAATTTTTTTATCAATGAAATTTGAAAAATTTTTATTATTATTTATCCTTTTTCCTGGCAATCTTTATCCTCCTAAAAAGACTATTCTATTAGAGTGATCCCAAGACTGATTAATGGAAGTTTAATATAAAAAGTTATTTCGCAGATACTTATGCAGGTGAAATAAGGATATATATTTAAGTATTAAATAAATAAAAGAATAATCGCTACAAATTAGGAATATGGAAAATCAAAAAATGATTATATTTTTATGAGTCTGCGATTATTCTAATTACATCTCCTTCTTTCAATTCATGATCTGCCCCTATAATACGATGAGTTCTTGCATCAATTGCCCTTATGAAATGATCTCCAATATCAGTATGAACCTTGTACGCCAAATCTTTTGCCGTACTTCCACGTGGCATTAAATATGCATCTGGTAAAACTCTATTTTCCTTATCTGTTAGTTTGGTATCATCTTCCACAGGGTACACAACTATTAGATCTAACATTTTTACCGATTCTACTATACATTTTTGAATTCCTGTAAAACCATATTTTTGTAAAACATGTGTTCTAATATAATCAAGTGCCTTAGCTTGCTTTTCACTTAGACCAGATTCCTTTAAGATTTTAAAATCACTACTACCTGGATTATAATCAACCAAACCTTTATTCTTTGCATTGGTTAATGCAAGTTCAGCCTCTGCGCTTGTAGGAATAACAATATATCCTTGTTTTCTAATTTCATCCAATTTAGCCATCATTGCAGCTGGTGCGATATCAATTTTATTAAATGCTATAAGCATCGGTTTGCTGATTTTTCTGATATAGCCTGATAATTTTAGTATTTCATCGTTGGTCCAATTCGATGGTTTATCAGTATCAATATCCAATGTTCTAATAGCATCATGAATGTGCTCTTCCTTTATTCCAAGACCAGTTAATTTCTCTGCAAGCATCCTTTCAATCTTTTTACCACCAACTTCACATTTTCTGGCAATATCCTCCCAGCTTTTTTTAATAATACCTTTTAGCCAATATACTATCTCTCTCTCCAAAAAATCCACGTCATTTAAAGGATCATATTCGCCGAGTCCACAAGGGTTTCCCTCTTCATCAGCACTTCCAGAAGCATCTACAATATGTATTAAAGCATGTGCCTGCCTTAGATCATCTAAAAATTTGTTTCCAAGTCCTTTTCCTTTAAAAGCATCAGGAACCAAACCTGCGACATCTATTGCATCAATAGGAACATATCTAGTCCCATCAACACATTTTGAATTGTGCGGAGTACATGTAACTTCAAAGTCTCTACATGGGCAAGGTTTTCGAACATACATTACTCCATGATTAGCCTCTATTGTCGTGAAAGGATAGTTAGCAATTTCAGCATTTGCATCAGTAGCAGCATTAAAAAAGGTTGATTTCCCAACATTAGGTTTTCCGACAATCCCAATTTGCATGCTCATATTGATTACTCCAACATCTTATCTACTTCATCTATCACATCAATATTACTTTCAAATCTTCTAATCTTTTCCTCAGTTTCATGTTCAATAGGCATTATAAATGATATGCCATTTTTTGCAAACAACATACCATCAACAGACGCGATTTTGGATAGATAAATCTTTCTACCAGATACATCTCCTACAACATGAGATTTTTCTTCTATTCGCACATCACCATTTGTTTTGATATTTCCTTTGATACTTATATTTTTACCGCAAAATACCTCTTCATTAGATTTTAAAGACCCGTGAATAACAGTATCATCTCCGATTAAAATATTTCCTTTTACATCATAATTTCCAATTAGGCAAGATTTTCTTCCAACGCTAAGATTACAATCTACCCTAGATTTTTGAACTCCTACAATTGAATTATTTGGAATGAAAAGAAATATCTCAGAAATTGGTATCGTACCTCCATCACTTTCTTCCATCTCTTCAAGAAGTCTTTCAATTTCTTCACTATGTCCCATCTTTAATAGTTGTGTAAGATATATAAAAATATATATTACAACGGGAATAGGGCTACGAATATTTATCCAACCTTTTGCTTCAAATCCCTCTTCTACATCAACACTATCTGCAACATCTAGATCGCCCTTAAGTGAGAGTTTACCTTCTATCTTCACTTTTTCTCCGAGATAAACATTCTTTCCACTATAGATAGATCCACCTATACGTGAGAAAATATCCACCCTTATGTCTTTTGTAGCCTCTAAATCACCATCAATTATGACATGCTCACCAACGAAAATTCGGCCATCTGTTTTTATACCAAACTGGAGCAAACAGCGATCACCAATAATCACATCCCCCTTTGTAATTATTGTAAGTTCCTCAAACTTTGTTCCATCTGGAATTACAAGCGTTTGTCTATCAAATGTCATGTTATAGTATTATCACATTTCACATTATAAAACTTAGTAAACAAGATTTGTAAGATGAAATATCTAGTAAAATAACGATTCATATTATTATATAAATACTAAATATATGAATCGTTTTATATGATCAATTAAAATGATTAATTAGAAAAAATCTATCAATCATCTAGGTTAAACAATGGAGAAAAGACATCATATAACAATAAAATGGGCCCGCCCGAATTTGAATCGGAGTCTCTAGCTCCCAAAGCTAAAAGGATTGACCAAGCTACCCTACGGGCCCAGTATTTCTTTGGGTAACAAGCATACATATTTAAAAACTTTTATGAGATGGTAACTATTGTCTTCTACAATGGACTTTAATTTTAGGAAGCCGACTCACATCTTAGCGCTAATTCTAGTATTTGTTACCTTCCTTGTTTTTATTATAATTCCAATTATTTCTTATTTTGGAATACTTCCTTCAGTCCAAACAGATCAGATTGATAATATCTCTGATTCCATAAGATCACTATTTGGTATTATTTTTTTATTCATTCAGTTGGCACTTGTTGTTGCATTATTCATTTTAGTTCCTATTTTATGGTATCATTTTGTTAATAGAGTTAACTTAAAACAAATGCTCTCTAATTTGAAACTTAGGAAAAAAGGTATAGATGAAGCAATTTTATGGGGTACTATCACAATGATATTTGCATTTGTAATAATTATTGCAATTGGAGTTGTATTGATATATATAGGTTTTGATCCTACAGAATCTAGTAATATTCCAGAATTAGAATCGTATTTTTCCTTGCCTTTGATGTTGATTTTAATTACTTTTCAGCCTATTGGTGAAGAGATTTTTTTTAGAGGATTTCTATTAGAAAAGATTGATTCTGTTGTCGGAAAAGAAGCAGCAATTATTATTACTGCTCTCTTGTTTGGTATTGCCCATCTTTCATTTGGTAATGTTTACCCTGCATTTATGACTGCAGTTGTTGGACTTCTCCTTGCATTTCTAATAATTAAAACAAAAAACCTATATTCTGCAATTACTGCTCATATATTATTTAATCTTGTTAGCTTTAGTTTTTATATTCTTAATAAAACCATACAAATTTAGCCGTTAATTCTTTAAGGCAGAGCTATATCAACCTATTCAAAATTTAAGGTGACCATATGGAAAAAGAAAGAACATTTGTTATAATAAAGCCTGATGCAGTTCAACGAGGTCTTATTGGTAAGATTATTACTCGTTTTGAAGGAAAAGGTATCAAAATTGTAGCAATGAAGCTTTTATCAGTTAGTAAAGAACTTGCGGAGAAACACTATGGCATCCATAAAGGGAAACAGTTTTTTGATTCGACTGTAAAATACATTACTTCATCTCCCGTTGTTGCAATAGTTCTCGAAGGAAACAATGCAATAGAAATGGTCCGAGGAATGATGGGAAAAACTGACCCTCAAAAGGCAGACATGGGTACAATACGTGGAGATTACGGTCAGTTTATTGGAAGAAATATCGTTCATGGTTCTGATAGTCCAGAGAATGCTGAATTTGAGATCAACCTATGGTTTAAACCTAAGGAGATATCTGATTATACTTGTATTAATGAGGAATGGCTAACAGATTAAAAAACATTTTCTGTTTTAGTATTATAATTTCAACTATTACCATAAAAATATTGATTAAGCAATAATATCAATATCACTTTTTAATAACCATAAATAATTTTCCGTATAAAATATCAAAAAGTCATATTTTCTTTAATATTTATCACGAAATAGTCAATGTTTTTACTAAATCTTTTCATTAATAACAGAAAAAATTGTCTCATAATTTACCTCCTCAAATATTTCAAGTAGAGGAAACTCTAACTCAATAAATCATTAAAAGGTTTATTTCCTGGAACTACTACACAAACGTACATATATGTTGCAAAACAAAAGAAGAATGATTTTTTAAAGATAATATATTTAAAGAATATGGTATTAATAATGAATTTACCTTTAAAATTATAAGATTGGATACATGAGTATGAAAAATAGAGTTAGAGATGCTTTAAATGAGCTAAAATGGAGGAAAAAATTCAATTTGGATAAAGCGGAGATTTGGTATGTCCATAGGGGAGCACCAAAGAATACTAAGATAATATCAGGGAATGAAATATTATCCATAGAAAGATCATTTATTGAGACTACAACTGCAATGATTCCGTATCATCGAATTTTCAAGATAATATATACGGGAGAAATCATCTTTAAACGTTGATTAATCAACAAAGAGGCTTTATTTTTTATTTCAAATAAAGGTTATTTCATGAAACCCTAATCTTAAGATCAAAGGACATGAATTATTTGATCTCATTACCATTTTAATTTAACCTTTATAACTCATATTTCACTATACTCCTAAAACTATCGATATGCACGAGCCTATTGTTCATGGATTTTTTAAGTAAGAATACTTTCAATAATCTATCATCCAGCATATTAACACAATACAAACGTGTCGTTTTTCCAAACTAATTTTTAAGGAGGCTAAAGCATCTGAAAGATAATCTATCAACATACACTATCAAAGAATCTGATGTTCGCCCATCTTTTGTAGTTGAATCTGGAACAAAAGAGTTAGATAAGCTTCTTGGTGGTTTTAAGGCAGGTGAAATAGCTTTTATCGATGGCGATAGCGACCTTATCTCAAATATGCCAAATCAAATATGTGTTAACGCCTATAGAATTTTACGCAGCGATATTGTATATGTCGATGGAGGAATGTGTGCCAATCCATACCAAATTGCCAAATATGCACGAAAAATGGAGATGGATCAGAGAGAAATATTGGAACACGTGCATATAAGCAGAGCTTTTACCGTCTTTCAGATGACAACCATTTTACAAGATATGTTAGAACAAATAATAAGACGATATGATCCAGGAACATTAATCATCGGAAAATTTCCAGCCCTTTACCTTGACTCAGACGTTTCATCCAAAGAATCGCAAACGCTATTGGAAAATAATCTAAAAAAAGTCAGAGAATTAACAACAAAGTATGATCTTATTACAATTCTATCAAATCTTGATAGAAGAATGTTGTCAAATAGCAGAAATGTTCGTAAAACACTGTATGAACGTGTTGATGAAATCATTAGGATGAAACAGATGGGGCAATGTATAACTGTTGATCTTGTAAAAAAACATGAAAGTACAATCGTTCTTGCATTTGCAAAAGGACAACTACGTCTTGAGGATTTTGGGATGGTGATATAAGATATGGAAAGAATTTTTCCAACGTTTCGAAACATAATTGAATAATTTGGACGAGAATGAGATGATTTCAAAATGGGCATTACGAAATATTGATCAGAGGTACTGGAAGAAATGGTGAGTCATGCACGAAAACATGCATCTGCAGTGATTTGTATGAGCAATCAAAATTCATTTGAATCAGTCGTCATTTCAACTCTCGTTGATCATAAGAAGACATTTAGAGAACTAAGAAAATATGTTGAATGGTAAAATTTTTGATGTCTATCTTGACAACAAGAAAAACAAGATTATCACATGGATAATAAGCAATAATGGGGCAGTTAGAATAGAAGATAATTATGAGCCCAGTTTTTATGTATATTCCAACTCTATGAACCTTCACAAGTTGGCAAATATTTTGCAAGATTTGCCACAGATAAAAAAACTAAATTTTACCTATCATAAAACAGATTTGGGTTCGACTGCAAAAAAACTTGTTCTTGAAATAGTTCCTAAAAAAATTTGTTCACTTGGTAAGCTTTCAAAAATGATTGACTTTTGGGGAAAATTTCATCGGTATCACTTGTTCAACGTAGATATTCGCTTACCAAGTAGGTATCTTCAAGACAAGGGAGTATTTTGCAATTCTAATGTAAGATGGGATGGCAAACAATTCATCCTGGATGACTCACAATGGAACATTGACTACATTATGCCATTTTATAGTAGCATCTATCTTGATATTATTCAAAAAAAGCAGAGCAGAATAATATCATTTGACAATTCAATAAAATCAATTGTTGTTGATGATTTCATCATAGAAGAAGAAAATGAAGTCGACACAGTTCTTTCAGCTATAAAACATGTGCAAAAAATTGATCCAGACATCATTTATATAAATAAAGGAGATAGTAGTGTACTTCCTTTTCTGTATCATCGAGCAAAGATATGTAGAATAAGTAATTTGGTAAATCTTGGAAGAGAGAAAACTCAGCATTTACATCCTTTCAAACAGGAAAAAACATATTTCAGCTATGGACAAATAATCTATCGTCCAGCTTTTTACATGCTTTATGGAAGAGCACATATCGATACTAGCAATTCATTTTTATATAGTGAAAGTGGATTTCATGGATTATTAGACATTTCCAGATGCTCAAATATACCTTTACAGCTTTTATCAAGACTTGGAGCAGGTACTGCAATTAGTCAGATGCAGGTCAATAAAGCAACGAAAAAAGGTTATCTTATTCCTTGGAAGAAGAATATGCCTGAAATCTGGAAAACAGCAAGGGAACTTTTAGTCTCCGATCGTGGGGGACTTATTCTTGACCCTACTGTTGGCATACATGAAGACGTTATTGAACTTGATTTTGCTTCGTTGTATCCGAATGTAATGGTTATTCACAACATAAGTCCAGAAACAATCCTTTGTGATTGCTGTAAAGATTCTCATAATCGTGTCCCACAGTTAGATTATCATATATGTATTCGTCAAAAAGGACTGATACCGGAATTGCTTAAATCTATTATTTCAAGGCGTTTTTGTTTTAAAGCCAGATCTAAGAATGAAAATTTTGATAAAGATATTTATAAGGAGATGCAACAGGCATGGAAATGGATTCTCTTGGTTTGTTTTGGATATACTGGCTATCGTAATGCCCGTTTTGGTCGCATTGAATGCTATGAAAGCATTACAGCATTTAGTCGAGATATACTCCTAATTGCTAAAGAAATAGCTGAACAGGCGGGGTATAAAGTATTACATGGAATTATTGACTCACTATGGATAAAACCATCAAATGAAAGTATGAAACTGCTTCAACTTTCCAGAATGATTGGTGAACGTACCGGAATAGGTATAGATGTTGAAGGACAGTACAAGTGGATAGTTTTTTTACCGAGTAAATTAACAGAAGTTGGGGCTTTAAATAGGTATTACGGAGTCTTTAATAACGGAGAGTTAAAAGTACGTGGAATTGAGTTACGTCAAAGTAATTCCCCTTATTATTTGAAAAATATGCAGAGAGACATGTTAATGATTCTTTCAAAAGCAAACAACGCTAAAGAATTTATTGATATGATTCCCTTTGCAATAGATGTTTTACTAGATTATGGAAAGCAGATAATAGAATTAAATGTTGATAATAAAACCCTCTTTTTTACCACTCGCATATCTAAAGATATTACCCAATATAAGGTAAATAATCTAGTAAAATCTGCATTGATTCAGCTTAGAAATGCTGGAGTTCAAACTAGACCAGGTCAATCTATCCGCTATATTGTAAGAAATGAGAAATCCAGAGATCACAATGAACGTGTATGTATTGCTGAAAAAATTGATGAGAATGAGAAAGTGGATGTTAATTATTATCTACGTCAGATTGCCAAATGTGGCGAAAGTATCCTAATACCTTTTGGCTACAAGCTTGAAAGATTATATAATATGCTTCAAAAGATATAATATAAAGAAAAGAGGAATGTATCACAGATATTGAAGGCAAAAACCAAATAAACACGTCGAATTGTAATAGAAATTATAGGAGAAAATGAAATTTAGTGTGTATAAATATGGTACTTAAATTGGCATGTAAGAAATGTAAACAATATAAACCGATATTCAAATTTTTCAGAGGGAACACATGTATTAATGGTTATAACGAATATTGCAATGATTGTATAAGAGAGGCGCTGAATATGTTTTTATATAAATAACTCTTTTAATGATAGATAACTAAATATGTGTTATAATTACAGTCTGATTATTTATAGGAATCAGAGGGATTTCGAGAAAACATATGGAGTTGATCAAACTCAAAAGAATAAAATGTCAAGTTATTATACCATCAATTCCTTTTCTTTACCAAAAATGCCAGTTATAAGCAATGAAAATCCGTATCAATTCCAGATGTTTCATTGGGGTTTGATTCCATTTTGGGTGAAAAAAATTGAAGATGCTGAAAAAATTAGAAATCAGACAATGAATGCTCGTGCAGAAACTTTATTTGAAAAACCAAGTTATAGAAACTCAATAAAGCAAAAGAGATGCCTAGTTCCTGCTAGTGGTTTTTTTGAGTGGAGATATATTTTGAGGAAAAACTATCCCTACTATATTCGTTTAAAAGATAAAAAATGGTTTTCTTTTGCTGGGATATGGGACAGTTGGAAAAATCCTGAAACAGAAGAAAAATTTTATACCTATTCTATTATCACTTGTGAGCCAAATAACCTGTTAAGAAAAATTCATAATAAGAAGAAAAGAATGCCGGTTATACTACCATGGAAAACTCAAAGAAGATGGTTAGATAATACCCTAAGTGAAGATGAAATCAAAAGTTTTCTTATTTCTTATCCTGATGAGAAAATGGAAGCATATACTATTTCCAGATTAATCACAAGTAAAACAAGAGACAAAAATATTCCAGAGATTATTGAACCATATAATTACCCAGAACTCAAAGGTATGGATTAGATTCATAAAAGATATATTTTCAAAAAAAATATTGGATTCTATGTCACTTTCATTTAAGCCCCTCTGGTTCGATTCAATAGGTGTAAAATCTGAAGCCATCCTTGTAGAAACACCTGATATATCAATGGTTCTTGACCCCAGGATAGCGATAATGCATACCTCCTTTCCAGATGCATCAACTCAGAAGAATGAATGGTTTAATATGGGAACAGAATTAATCAAAGAAGCTTGTAAAAGGTAGATATTCTCACTATTTCTCATTATCATTTTGATCACTATTTAACTCGTGAAAAGAGATTTCGAGATAGGACAAAAGAGATATGGAATATTGCCAATAAACTGAATAAAAAGATATTGACAGCTGTCGAATGTTTTGGAGAAAAACTATTTATTGAAACCGCTTAAAAATTAAAATTGAATCAAAATGAAAAAATCATTTTTTAAATTCTGCAACAAGAATCGTATGATCAGAAGGCCTCTCCTTCAATCTTGGTTCTATGTCAATATTACAATATTTTGATTTCTCGGCCATTGTTTTAGTTGCAAGAATATGGTCCACTCTCCAACCAAGATTCCGTTTCACTGAATCTCTTACTCTATAGTCAAAAAATGTATACTGTCCTGGTTCTCTAGGGTGATACTTTCTAAAAATATCTATAAATCCTAAAGATTTAATTTTTTCATATGCTTGTTTAACGTCTTTATGAAAACATACATGATTTTTCTGATTCTTTGGATTATGAATATCGATATCTTCTGGTGCAACGTTAATATCGCCGCACCACAGAACATCTTTATTCATCGAAAAATTATTATTAAAATATTCCATCAATCTATAAAGCCATTTTAATTTATATTGATATTTTTCGGTATCGATTTTAAATCCCTGAGGAACATATGTATTAATAATTTTAAAATTTGAAAATTCAGCCATTATTAACCTATCTTCATCCTTTGGTTCATTATGCAATCCAAAAAAATATTCTTTAGGTTTTTCTTTAGATAATATTGCTACACCGTTTCTCCCAGTTTTACTACCATTGAATATTATATTATATCCAATTTCCTCAAAATCTTTAACGGGAAACTTATCATTGGCTACTTTTGTTTCCTGCATGCACATTATTTCAGGTTTGTTTTCTTCAATCCATGGTATTACAATACGAGTTCTTATACGAATTGAATTGACATTATAAGTGGCAATTTTTATTTTATCCATACTACTCTAAAATATGTTATATCATAAAAAATTAATGAATATATTTTCTATTAAACACTTTTTAATATCAATTTGATTAGTTAATAAATTATCTCTGGGATGAAAATTATTTAAATCACAAAGTAGTTTTGGAATGGTAATAACTATGTGAATATCAATATCATGAAACATGAAGTTCCATATATAAAAACGTATCTTTGAAGGTATGATAATATATATATTAAATGAATGAACATTGGTAAAAAGAAAATAATCCTTATCTAGCATTTAGGATGAGAAAAACAATATATAAAAAAATATTGAAAAAACTGTGAGGTAAATAAAATGAGTTTTCTAAAACGACTGGGAAAAAACATTACAAAAAGGGAAAAATATATTGAAAAAGAAAAAGAGAAAATTGAAGATTTAAAAGTTAGATTAAACTCTAACGAGATTACAAGGGGACAGTTCAATATTAAAAAGGGAAAAATTGATCATAAAATCAGAATAATGGATGCTAGGATGAGAACTTTAAGAGGGATGATGACAAAGGAAAAAAAACACATTGAGGAAAAGGAAAAGGAAAAAAAATTAAAAAAGAAAGAAAAGAAATAGAATTAGTTATTATGAGTATTATTATCAAACAAGGTGATATCACTCAAATTGATTGTGATGCAATAATAAATCCTGCAAATTCTTTTGGATATATGGGTGGTGGAGTAGCAGGGGCTATAAAACGTGTAGGGGGTAAAGAGATTGAAAAAGAGGCTGTTAGCAAAGCCCCAATTATTGTAGGTAAGGCTATTGTAACAACAGCTGGTAGCCTACCATGTAAATATGTCATCCATGCCCCCACAATGAAAAGACCTGCAATGATAACAAGTGTAAAAAATATTCAAAGGGCAACCTATGCAGCTTTGAAACTGGCAGAAAATTTAGGTTGTCGCTGCATCTCAATACCTGGAATGGGCACAGGTGTAGGTAATATCTCACCAGAAAAAGCTGCACTAGCATTAACTAAAATACTAAAAGAATTTGAAGACATTTTTGAGACAATAATTATAATTGATAAAAATAAGGAATTAATAGATACTTTCAACAAATATTTTTAATATTTTATTTCGAATCTAAGGAAACCATTTAATTGAGATTTAGTTTCTACATTTACATTTTTTACATTTGCAAGAGGTGGACCTTCATAACACCATTTAATCATCTTATTTATATCTCTCTCTTCCCCCTCAAATATTGCTTCAACTTTTCCATCAGATGTATTTCGTACCCATCCAGTTAAATTTAGTTGTTCTGCCTTATTTTTTGTATTTACTCTAAACCAAACTCCCTGGACCTTACCTGATATTATAACATGGATTTTTAATCTCATGACAATACCATCCTATGGTCTAAAACGTAACATTGTTCGTGGAAATGGAATTGCATCTTTAATATTTTCAAGATTACAAATCCATGAAACAAGCCTTTCAACACCGAGACCATATCCAGAATGTGGAACTGATCCATATTTTCTGAGATCAAAATACCAATTATAGTTTTCTATGCTTTCACCTGTTTCTTTAAGTCTTTTTTTCATATATTGAATATCATCACTTCGTTGTGAACCACCAACGATTTCCCCATAACCTTTTGGAGCAATCATATCAAAGCAAAGAGCTGTTTTTGGATTTTTAGGATCTTTAGGTTTATAGAATGCCATTATTTCTTTAGGATAATTTGTAATGACTACTGGCGTATCAAAATGATTCATTAGTTTATTTTCCTCAATTGTTCTAAGATCCTTACCCCACTCAACTTGCATATTTTCTTTTTCATTAAGGATTTCAATGGCTTTAGTATATGTAATATTTGGAAAATTAGAATTTGCAATATATTTCAATTTTTTAATATCTTGCCCTAATATATTGAGATCATAAATATTGTTTTTAATAACATCATTTAGAATGAATTTAACCTCTTCTTTGGCAACCTCGATAACATCATGTAAATCCATCCACGCTGCTTCCATCTCAGCCATCCAGAACTCAGATAGGTGCCTAGATGTCTTTGATTTTTCTGCACGAAAAGTCGGCCCCATGTTATATATTTTCTCAAGCGAAAAAACTGCAGCTTCAGCATAAAGCTGCCAGGTCTGAGCAAGATACGTTATTTTATCATAATATTTAACTTTAAAAAGGGTGGAACCACCCTCACATTGATTTGGTTGTAAAATCGGGGCGTCAAATTCAAAATAACCTCTTTCCCTGAAAAAATTGTGAATTGCGCCTACAACCGTAGATCTAACCTTAAGTACTGATGTAAGTTTCTGAGAACGAATCCAAAGATGTCTTTGATCAAGAAGAAATTCTGGACTTTGATCCTCTACAATAGGAAAGGGTTCTGCAAACTGAATAACTTTAAATCGCGTAACTTGGAGTTCATATCCTCCTGGAGCTCTTTTATCTTCCTTAACACAACCTTCCAACTCTATCGAAGATTCAACCAGTGCTTTTTTTGCATCTTCAAAATCTTTATCGGATAGGTTACCTTTTTTAATAGTGGCCTGAAGTATCCCTGTTGCATCCCTAATGATCACAAAAACAATGTTTCCACTACTGCGAGTTCTATATATCCAACCACGGATATTAACAGTATTTTCATTTTTTTTTTTCATCTAGTATTTCCACTATCTTTATCCACGAGGTTTTCGACATAATAAAACCACTCACATCAGGATATAATTGTAGCATATATGGATTACGGTAATGTAATACATAAATAATTTATTACAAAACGCTCTCAACTGAACAATATTTTTTCAACTTTTTTTGATAACACATCTCTATACTTTTCATCGGTTACAATCATAATAATCCAATCAGGAATCAATCTAGATCTAACAGCTCCAGCTACGGGGGTAAATTCATCAATTGATTTCTGTTCGTTTTTATCAATAATTTTTATATCCGTTTTATCTATCCTTGGTTCTGTTTGATGAAGTTCTGTATACGGGGCATCAATAATTACATGCCCATATGGTATGTTTAAAGTATCTTCAATTTCTTCTTCCTTCTCTTTTCTGATATTTACATTTTCAAAATCTTTTATAATCTCCTTCTTCTGTTCGTCTAGATTGGGATGAGTAAGTATAAAAGCCTGCTTAAATAATATTCTATATTTTAAATACGTAATAATTTCATTTTGATAGGGGCCTTTATTTTTCAAATCATTTACCAGTTCTGCATCTGTCATCTTAAAAAAATCAAACGGTTTTACATCAGGCATCATTTCAATAGATTTTGAAAGCATGAGTTCTGCAATACGAACAGTTTTATGAAAATAAACTGAGGAATACATTAAA
Organism: Thermoplasmata archaeon; assembly: GCA_030637965.1. Classification (GTDB taxonomy): domain Archaea; phylum Thermoplasmatota; class E2; order DHVEG-1; family DHVEG-1; genus DAOWHD01. The sequence continues at coordinate 8,976 of DAOWFO010000009.1, read as the reverse complement.
GTCCTTGCCATTAAGATATTCTCTACTACACCAACTCCTTTTCTAACAATAGCCAATTGACCATCATTAATAATCAATGTCTGTAAAAAACGTTCGATATCAATCATACCATATGCAACACCTGTATAATAGGCATCACGAATGAGATAATCTAATTGATCAACATCTATTGAACTATCCAAAAGTTGACTTAAATATGGCCGCTCCGCCATTTTTCCCTTGATAATGTTTGCTACTTGTCTACGATTTATATTATTTTTACTAAGTATTTCATGAACGCTTTTAGAATTTATAAAATTTTTTTCTCTTGAATCGAAAATTTCATATTCTCCAAAAAGAAGTCTCTCAGTTAAATCAACATGGTTAACATTAAGGGAATTTCTTAGTATAGATTCCAATGTATGAGAAAAAGGGCCATGACCTATATCATGTAGTAAAGCAGCACAAATTACGAGTTCTCGTTCATCTTCATCGAGTTTCAGCATCTCGGATGCTTTACAAGCCATTTTATAAGCGCCTAGGGAGTGCTCTAGTCTAGTATGGTGAGCTCCTGGAAATACCAAATGTGTAAGGCCTAATTGCTTAACATTATGCAGACGTTGAATTTCTGGAGCATCTAACAATTCTAGGAATATACCTTCAATTTTAATATTTCCATGAATTGAATCTCTTATAGTTTTACTATGATTTTCCATTTTCCTAAACATCTCTGTATTCTTTAATTAATAATAATTAAGGATATATCAACACAAATTGAAGGATCATTAAAATAACTTTTCTACTGGCTAAACGACTATACTTCCTGTAAAAGAAATGCCCCTAGACATTTGAGTTTTTCTTCATATGAATCTGGATATAAAAAACGCTCAGCTGCCGAAATACTGCTTAACAAAGAATTTCCATCCTGAGGTGTAAAGCAGAATCCAATTACCTCATTTTCATTCAATATATGTATGGAGGGCAAAACTGCAACCGTTTGATTTAGAATTCTACCATAATGGCCATGATCTCGACCAAATGAAAAAACCATATTAGCCGATTTTTTCTGTGTTACTGCAACCCGAGGATTGTCCATAAATCGTTGAATAGCAACATCCTTTGTTATCTTTTTATCAAGTTTTATATCATACCATATACTATGCATATATTGCGTATTTAGTTTTAAAGCACTTGAAAAAACATTAAGTTTTATTCCCAATGTTTCGTAGAGATGATATATATCTCTTGCATGATGTGTACCCATTTGCTCATCATTATGAATACCAACTTCAGGGGATGGGATAAAGCTTTTTACCTGACTGATATCATTTGCTCTTCTAATACAAAGGAATTTCCCCTCTTTTAGATAACTTTTTTTATTCTCAATTGCAAGTGTGTTGATTAGAACAGCCATATTATGAGTATTACAACTTACAATGTGGATAAATTTATCTCTAGGTTCGATAGTTTCATCATTGATACCTAATGCATACATTTTCCCAAAGCCAAACTCAGATCCTTGCGCCAAGAAGCCCTTTACTTTATTTTTATATTTATTGTAATATTTCTCTTTATTCATTAATCCAGTGCCTTTTGGTGTACAGTCAATAACAACAGACGCGCGCTTTATAGCTTCTTCAGCATTATATGTTGGCTCTGTTCCAAGCTCCTGAAAGTCATTTAATTTATCCTTGTTTACAGCAAGATTAGCCCCCCTATTAATCAAACCTTTTATCTTTGGCCTATCGACTAGTTTAGGAGAATGTTTATAAAATGTCACCTCATCAATCTCTAAATCTCTCTGAGCATCACAAAGAAGTCCAATTAATGGTTCTCCAATAGTTCCAGTTCCTACCACATGAATAATTTTTCCATCCGTCATATTTTACTACTCCCCAATAAAATAAAATCTATAATCTACAATAACCATTTAATTGTTGTTATTTTTTAAGTTTTTTAAGGGGAATGATTTAAAAAGGGTAAATATGTTTCACCATCTATATGGCATTACCATTAGATGTACTAGAAAAATCGGTAAATCAAAAGCTATCTCTTCTATTAAAGGATGGTAGATCCATGGAAGGAAAACTTTCAGGCTATGACGAGTATATGAATATGGTATTAGTTGATGTTGAAGAGAATCATGGCGAAACTAAGAGACGGCTTGGTACAATAATTCTAAGAGGAAACAACGTAGTAAGCATATCCTTGTTATAAGCGAAAAGCATATATATATGCTAATTATATGTCCGTAGTGGAAGGAATCGGGCTGGTAGTTTTTGTTAGAGTGCATCCCATCCCCTCCTAGTGAGGCCAGCCAATCCTTCCTTACTCATTATAATTTTTTAAAAAAAGGTTTAAGTATGAATTTTTTAATATAAAGATTCGTTTTATATGAAAAAAAACATCAAAGCTACAACTGGAATGAAAATCAGATGCAAGGGTTGGAAGCAAGAAGCTATTCTACGAATGCTAGAAAATAATCTCGAAAATGCGGAGAAACCAGAAGAATTAATTATATATGGAGGTACAGGTAAAGCTGCACGAAACTGGGATTGTTACAATATTATTGTAGAAACTCTTAAAAATCTTGAAGACGATGAAACAATGCTAATTCAATCCGGTAAACCTATAGCCATTTTTAGAACATGGGAAAATTCACCAAGAGTACTTATGGCAAATTCTAACATAGTACCTTATTGGAGTACATGGGAAAAATTCCATGAATTGGAAAACCTTGAATTAATAATGTATGGTCAAATGACTGCAGGATCCTGGTGCTATATTGGTACTCAGGGTATAATCCAGGGAACTTACGAAACCTTTTCCGCTCTTGCAAAAAAACATTTCAATAGCAATCTGAAAGGAAAAATCGTTCTAACTGGAGGCCTGGGTGGCATGGGGGGTGCTCAACCTCTTGCAGTTAAAATGGCTGGAGGTATTTGTATTGCTATTGAATGTGATGAAAAGAAAATTGATAAGAGAATAAAAGCAGGTTTCTGTGATGGAAAAGTAAACGATATCAATCAAGCAATAGGAATGGCAAATAAAGCAAAAGAAGAAAAGAAACCACGTTCAATTGGTGTCTTAGGCAACTGTGCCGATATCTTACCTAAATTGGTTAAAAATGGTTTCACACCAGATGTCGTAACTGATCAAACATCTGCACATGACGAACTAAATGGATATGTCCCTGCTGGATTTTATGGTGATTCTTTAAAGAAAATTTTTAAACTTAGAAAGGAAATCCCTAATGAATATATCAAAAAATCTATGACAAGTATGAAAAATCATTGTAAAGCAATGATTGATTTCAACATAAATGGATCTGTTGTATTCGACTACGGCAACAATCTTCGCGGCCAAGCATTGAATGCAGGATTAAAAAATGCATTTGATTATCCAGGTTTTATTCCAGCATATATAAGACCTATGCTTTGCGTTGGTCGCGGACCTTTTAGATGGTTAGCATTGTCTGGAAATCCCAATGATATTCTGAAAACAGACAAGGAAGTTATCAAGATGTTTCCGGATGATAAGATCTTGTCCAATTGGATTAAACTTGCAGAAAAATATATCCCATGGGAAGGACTACCTGCTAGAGTTTGCTGGCTTGGATATGGTGAAAGAGAAAAGTTCGCTCTTGAAATTAATAAGATGGTAAAAGATAGAAAAATAGGCCCTATTGCAATAACAAGGGATCATTTAGATAGTGGAAGTGTTGCATCACCATACAGAGAGACAGAGAATATGAAAGATGGTAGTGATGCTATTTCAGATTGGCCATTACTTAATGCATTACTAAATTGTGCTGCTGGTGCTGATAGCGTACAAATTCACAATGGTGGGGGAGTTGGAATTGGTTTGTCTACTCATGCAGGTATGGTAGTTGTATGTGATGGTACAAAGGAAACTGATGAACGAATTAAACGCGTGTTTAAAACAGATCCTGGCATGGGAGTAGTTAGACATGCTGACGCTGGATATGATAAAGCTATTGAGATTGTAAAAAAATCTGATCTCAATCTCCCGATGTTGAAATAGTTTAATTTTCTTGAAAATAAATCAAACTAAAACTTAAAGTATAACCTTTTTTTTAAGGTAATCGATTTCCATGAGCTTTGGAGCGTATGTATTGGAATTTATAGATGATGTGTTTACATTATTAGGAATTGATGCCAGTCCTTTAATAAAACAGATTATTGCATCAGTGGGATTATTCATACTATTTATCGTCATAGGTTGGATTGTTTATCATATCTTTGAGCGATATTTTACAAGATGGGCAAAAAAAACAAAAACTAAATTAGATGACGAAATACTTAGAAATATCAAAAAACCAATTTATTTTTTTGTCATTATTATTGGAATTTATTTTTCATTGGAACTCCTCACTATTCTTGAAAATTATTCTGAAACTTTAGTATTTATCTTTACAATATTAGAGATACTGCTTATAACATTCATTATAACAAGAGTGGTAAACGTCTTCATTGCATGGTATGCAGAGAGAAGATCAGAGAGAAAAATGAGTGAACATATTCTTTTTGTTCTAAAGCGTATAATAAATCTTATGATTTTTCTGTTTGCTTTCTTAATCATATTATATGTACTTAAAATTGATCTTTCAGGTATTGTTGTTGGTCTTGGGGTTGGAGGTATTGCAATTGCTTTTGCATTACAAAATGTTTTAAGTGATGTATTTAGTGCTTTCTCAATTTATTTTGATAAACCATTTGAGATAGGTGATTTCATTGTCGTGGGTGATTATTCTGGAACTGTTAAGAAGATTGGTATGAAATCTACACGAGTACAACTTCTTCAAGGAGAGGAACTAGTATTGGCAAACTCTGTGTTAACCACTACAAATGTAAGAAATTTTAAGAAAATGAGAAAGCGAAGAATTAAATTTAATTTTGGAGTAACATATGATACATCATCTAAAAAACTTAAGAAAATACCTAATATAATAAGGAAAATTATTGAAAATAATGAACTTACTAAAGTAGATAGAATACACTTTAAAGAATTTGGCGATTTTAGTCTTAATTTCGAAGTCATATACTATATAACTAGTAAAGATTATGCAAAATTTATGGATGTACAACAGGAATTTAATTTCGCAATAAAAGAATCCTTTGAAAAAGAAGGTATTGAAATGGCATTTCCAACACAAACAATTTTTTTAAACAAGTGAATATGAGAAAAACATAAGAGAAATAATCTTATAAAAAGGATACATATTACTCCTAAATGATAGATTTGTTTGGCCCCGTAGTGTAGCGGCTAGCATAAGAGACTCTGGATCTCTTGGCGCCAGTTCGAATCTGGCCGGGGCTGTATTTCACATTAATATGATAGGAAAATTTGGTGATTCATTATGAATTCAAACAATGCTAGTTCCCATGACTTCATCCGAGATATCATAGATGAAGATACGAAAAAAAACAAATATGAAGGTCGAGTGCATACAAGATTTCCTCCTGAGCCTAATGGATTTTTACACATAGGTCATGCTAAGTCAATCTGTCTTAACTTTGGTATTGCAGAGGAATATAACGGGTTGTGTAATCTAAGATTTGATGATACAAATCCTGTTAAAGAGGGTAATCAGTATGTTCGGTCAATTATTGAGGATGTAAAATGGCTTGGATTTGATTGGGAAAATCGCCTCTTTTATGGTTCTGATTATTTTAATCAAATGTATGAATATGCAGTAAAGTTGGTAAAATCTGGTAAGGCTTATGTTGATGACCAGACTGTAGAAGAAATTAGTAAAGGACGTGGCACTCTATTAAAATCTGGTATAAATAGCCCATATCGAGATCGTTCTGTAGAGGAAAATTTTGATCTATTATTAAAAATGAAAGCTGGAGAGTTTGATGATGGTGAAAAGGTACTTCGCGTTAAAATAGATATGTCTCATCCTAACATGAATATGCGAGATCCAGTTATGTATCGTATTCTCCATACACCTCATCATCGAACAGGTGATAAATGGTGCATTTATCCAATGTATGACTGGGCCCATGGTTTAGAAGATTCTATTGAAGGTATCACCCACTCTATATGTACACTGGAGTTTGAAAATCACCGTCCATTATACGATTGGTTTCTCAAAGAACTTGATATTTACAAACCTCAACAGATTGAATTCGCACGTCTTAATCTTACCTATACAATTATGAGCAAGCGGATGCTTTTGGACCTTGTTCAAGAGAAACATGTATCTGGATGGGATGATCCGCGAATGCCAACCATACGTGGGATGCGAAGACGAGGATATTCTCCCACTGCAATTAGAAATTTTTGTAAGCGAATTGGGGTTGCTAAGGTAAATAGTAATATCCCCATCGAGTTTCTTGAGCATTACATCCGAGATGATTTGAATAAAACTGCACCACGATTTATGGGCGTTTTACGTCCTCTAAAAATAGTAATCGAAAACTTTCAAGAAGGAAAAACCGATGAAATGGATGTTGTAAATAATCCTGAAGATCTGGATGCAGGGACTCGAAAGGTACCTTTCTCCAAAATCATCTATATAGAACAGGATGATTTCATGGAAAACCCATTAAAAAAATTCTACCGCCTAGCACCAGGTAGAGAAGTACGACTCAGTAATGCGTACCTAATCACATGTAATGAAGTTATAAAGGAGAATGAAAAAGTAACAGAACTCATATGCACAATTGATCCAGCAACACGTGGTGGCAATGTCCCTAATAATCGAAGAGTGAAATCGACTTTGCATTGGGTATCTGCAATTCATGCTCTCGATGCAGAAGTACATCTATATGATAAGCTATTCACCGTTGAGAATCCCACTAGTCAAAAGGAAGGGGATTTTAAGAATTATTTAAATCCAGATTCTTTAAAAATATTAAAGTCATGCAAGGTAGAACCTGCAATTCATAATCTCAAAGCATTTGACCGATTTCAGTTCCTAAGAAAAGGTTACTTTTGCATTGATCCAGATACTACAGATGAAAATCTTATTATCAATCAAACAGTTGGATTACGAGATACTTGGTCAAGAATTCTGAATCGAGGGAAGTAGAAAAAATTCAGAAAAACTTAATCTAGCATTTTTACATATATATTCGTATTAATTTCTATTAAAGCCCCTTCTCCCTTTTTTCCTATGCTGCAGTTTACAACAATGGTCCCTTTTGTTTTTGAAACACCCGGATTTTCATGTATATGGCCACACAATACAAGTTGTGGTTTATTATCATCAATTAATTTTCTTAGTTTTTTGCTACCTGAATGTACTCCTAGAAAAACTTTATCTTGCAAGCCAAATGGTGGAATATGCGAGACCAAAACAGTTGATTCATCAATCTTATCAATTATTGATTCTTCAATTTTATTATTAGTAAAAGAAAGTCTATTATTAAATTGAAGAGGATTTCCTCCCCCAATTCCAATAAAGGGTATTCCGTTTTTTTTAACTCGTTTCAAATGTATGTTTTTTGCTTTACTTCCATCTATGTTTTTCAATACATTCTCGATATCAATATTTCCATGAACTGCAAAGGTTTCAACGGGAATTTGATCTAAAAAATTTTTAGCAGTATCTCCTGGGCCAAATTGTGTAATATCACCACATACCACTACTAAATCCGGAGAATATTTTTCAACATTTTTTAAAACTAAATTTAATCTATATTGCAAACCGTGTAAATCAGCTATTGCAAGTATCTTCATAGTACTCTTCAATATAAAATCACTCTTCTACTTTTAATACATGTAAAAATGACGTCATTTAATATATAGAACGTAGGTATTCAAATTTTTCTTCAAATATTCTTGCTTGTTTCTGAATTATTTTTTCAGCCTCGTTAATATCCATTCCATCTACTTCAGTTGAATAACTCACAAAACGTCCAATCCAAAGTGTTTTTAATGAGTCAAGTACTGAATATTTATCTTTTTCATCTTTAATATTTTTATAAGCAGCAGCATGATTGTATACAATTTCAGCCCAAAGTTCAGAGTTTAATTTTTCTCCATTATTAGCTATACCATCCAAATCATCAATGATTGTTTGTGGAAGAAACTGTTTCATCCTATCTTTTGAAGAATTAAACTCTGATTCAAATGATTTCTTAAGATCGAAGACATTTATCTGAATTGGTATAGGTTTCTGACTAAATGATTCCCGATGAAATTTTGTACGCCATACAGGAGGCTTAGATTTCCAGTAAATTTCATAAAATTTTGCAAGTTCAAACATGCTTTCCGTCACTTTTCTAAACATAGGTATTAAAAATTTTTCTGGCTCAAGATAATGTGTTGTAGATTCGTGAATTTTCAAAGAAAATAGTCCTTCTTTTACATACATACCTTCTGCCGCTGCAACAGTTAAAATAAAAATATCAATTCCAAAATCTGGAGGAAATAACGGATGTTTACGCAATAATTCATAAAGATTTTTTGATAATGCATATTCTCCAGCTATTGGTTGTCTAATGTCTATACCATAAAGAGCTCTTGTGAACGGATAAACCAGGTTGTTTGTTATAACACCATCATTTTTATCTCTTATATAGTAAGGAACCGTAAGATCAGCTCTACCAAACACAATAGGATTTGCTATGGTTTGTATCCATGCTGGCTTAACGCTAAGCAAATCACCATCCATTAGAATAATAGATTTAGCTTCAGTTTCATGGGCAATCTCAATTATTGTCATTACACCTGCGCCTTTCCCACCTTTGGTAACATCTTCAGTTACAATCATATCTATAGAACTATATGGATGAAATAATTCTATTACCTCCCTAGTTTTATCCGAAGAATAACCATCACATACTACAATCGCCAATCGATGATCCGGAAAATATCGATATAAACCCTCATTTATTACATTTAAAACATTTAAAATAGTAGCCTCAACGTCTTTACATAAAACACCAACAAGTATATCTATCGGTTTCATTTGCTTACATTTTTCAACTATTTCCTGTTTAAGAGTTACTTCTTTATTCCAAT
>DAOWFO010000072.1 GCA_030637965.1 Thermoplasmata archaeon | reverse complement strand
TTAAAATTGACAGAAAAACCAGCGAAAAGGGGATAGGATGCACCCTTTGCTGGTAGTTCCCCCATATTATTCGTCGTGTTATATGTAATATTGAATTTTTAGTTTATATTCCTAAATATAGGATTGCTGAAAGTATTTAAGCAATTGTAATTTTAATAGTTAACATAAAATCTAAGAAATGCAAAATTTTTTATATCTATATCAATTTTGTTAATATTATGTTTTTAAAAAATTATTTATTCTCTTTACTAATACATTGATCTCCATTTTTTTTATATAATCATCACCAGAAATACCTTCAGCGTTTTTTTTCAGTTTGTTCTGAACAGGCATATTATCTAAATTTCTAAGACTTAGAAACGTTTTTCTTTAACATTTTTTTTTGATTGAATCTTTTCTTTTCCACCATATTTATAAATGTTTTTTTGGTACAAAGTTTTTCTAAAAACTTTACATCTTCTTCATCGAATGCATTAGGAATCTCTGAGTCGATATCAATTTCACCAATAACCTTGCCATTCCTTTTTATAGGCACAACTATCTCAGACCTTGTAGATACAAAACAGGCAAGATATCTTTCATCTTTATTTACATAAGGAACTGTCTCAGTTTCACCACTTTTTGCAGCTGAGCCGCAAACACCTTTCCCAATAGGGATTTTTGTGTGCTCGGTAGCCTGCTGACCCCTCCATGGACCAAGAATTAAATCATTCCCACAAACAATATATATTCCTATCCAGCTATATTTATCAAAACTCTTATAAAGAATATCAATAACTTTATCTAAAAAATGAGAAAAATCTTTTTTAAAAATTATTTTTTCTATCTTTTTATCAACATTATCATATTCCATATCTATTACGTCCTTCTATCTATATAAAAAGATATTTTCCTACTTATCTTTCTTCTGATTCCAAGGATACAGTAAGTACATCCTTTTCTTGGGGAAACTTTATACGACCATATTTCCCTCCCCCACCCGGTATAATAATTACATTCCCCTCACGGAAAACTTGTATTGCTTCAGTAATTGCAGGAACCGTAACTTTTGCAATATCATTAATATCAACATCGAACAGTACATCTATCTCATTACCGAATACGGATATCATTTCACTCCATCTTTTATAAGATATTTTAGTAAATGGATTACGTTGCCCAATAGCTTTAGTAATAATCTCTGATAAAGGAATAATATAGAGATAAGGTGGTCTGTGATATGGATGCTGTGGTTCTGGAAAGGTTGCTCTTTCTTTAATTCTATCCTTTACTCCTTTTTTTATATGTTTTCCACAATCACATTTCCAATTTCTCTCATTGGCCTCTTCTAATGAATATTGTTTATAGCAAGAATCACATGCTGAATTGTAATATTTTCCCTCTTGGGGAGGTAAACCAACGTTTAAAACTGGTTTATTTCCACTATTTCTTAAAATGGCTTTTTTAATCTCTTCATAAATTGCATCTTTTACCTCAAATTTATTAAATTCTCTGGCAAATCTCACTGGATGAGGATTATGCGAGTCTGAATTTGTTAAAAAAGTAAGTCTGTGAAGTTCCAGTATCTTATCAGCATGATCTGAGTTAGCACTTAAACCCAACTCAATAAAAGATACATAATCAACAAGATCACCATAACACTCTTTTAGAGAGTTATGATGGGCATAAATACTTGTCCAAGGAGTAAATGAATGTGCTGGACCTATCAAAGCATCAACATCTTTGGCAATAGACGCTATTTCTTTTCCACTCATATCTATGCTAGGTTTACCTACTTTTTCTAGATTTGAAGAATTTTTTTTTATAACCTCTTTAAATTCTTCAACAGCAGAGGAGCTTGGAAAATACAGCAAGTGATGGACACTGTTTTTATCTTCAACTTCAGTACTAAGAATGAAACGGGTTCCATTTAATTCATAAGTGCCATCATCAATAACCTTACAAGTTTTTATCTCTTTAATCCATCCACTATGAAGACAATCCCCAGTGGCCACTACATCTATTCCCTTTCGAGGTGCCTCCTTAGAAATTGTTTTAATATTCATTTCATCATTTGCTGAATTTGAAAAATGTGAATGAATGTGTAAATCCGCATTAATAATCATAATTACTCTTCACTTAATCTAAATTTTTTTTATCTTCCTCAGGATTTTCTTTCTTTGATGATTTAATTTCCTCCTTAACTTCTTGTTTTTTCATTGATTCTTGTTTTTGTTTTTTTGATTTATCAATTGTTTTAGCTGTAAATAACTCTGTATTTGCATAAATCTCAAAGAAACCAGATATTATCAATATAAACCCTGCAATGAGAAGTAATAATCCTCCTAATCCAAACCCCCAATTCAACTCTATCTGACCTAAAACATCCGGAACTGCTACAACCGTTTGACCACCAGAAGGAGAACCAGAAATTGTTTCCAGAACCTCTCCAATGTCTACAATAGAACCTTCAGTATCTGCCATAGATTCATATGGAATCATATCCAAAAACATAATGGCAATAATTATTATTACAATTGGTATAAGAAGTTTAACACCTCGCAATATATATTTTCTACCCAATTTTTTAGTTTGTGTAACACCCATAGAGGCAATTATTAGAAATACAAGACCAATAGCAATCAACAGTGAAAAAGGAATCATTAATGAACCTATTGGAATAAGACCAGTTAAACCAGGAATTTGTATTTGAATTCCATTGATACCATCTACTGTCATCATATCTGCAATACCATGTGTCTCATACCCAGATATTCTGATATCAGTGGAAATTACATACCATGGATTAATAAGTGAAAAAATTGCAATTATTATTCCAAAAATACAAAGTATATTCCCGATACTTTTTGCATTAAAGCCATCGATGTAAAGTATTGAAATGATTCGTGAACCAAGACCTGTTCTATTATAACGTTTAAAAACACGAAACAGAAGGATACAAAGAGTTATAACGGTTAGTATAATAAAAATAATAACAAAATTATAAATAATAATTTCTAAAAGAAATATATTGTTATTTGCTGGACTAAGGCCATTGCCCCAACCAATGGGGTTATTCCACATGACACCATCTTCTCGATATTTTGGACCATTTGGTCCTGCTTGTCCAAGAAGTGAAGTTTCTATTGCCTCCTCTTGCGTGGCACCATACATCCCCCATCGACCCCCAAAATCAAGCCATGGCTGAGATTCAAGTTTAATGAGATCGTAATCTCCTAATGTAAGTATTTTCCCATTATCTCCCACAATATCATTAGCAGCTCCCAATACCCCTGAATATGAACGTAAATAATTTGCATGGCTACCACGTGATATATATACCTTTATATGAAAACCATCTCTCTCAACCTGGCTCCAACTAGCTGATTGTCCACCATAATGCTGACTATACATCACATATGTTGGTGTTTCTCCTGTGAAAACAACTTGAACCATCTCCCAATCACCCTCATGTTGGTTCATTGTTCCCTTATTAAATGCATAAAACATCCAATATTGAATTATTTCTGGAAATTCTTCATTTTCTGGATAACTGCGATAATAAACTGTATAATCTAGATTTTTTGTTTTATAATGGTTAATTATTTCATTATCATTAACCAATCCAAGCATATTATCAAGATAATAATCATCAGTTTTATAATTCGATAATTCCTCAACAGATGGATAAGTATCAATTATTTGATCGTTATCTATTTGATAAAGGTATGAATTGTTAATGTGATATTCCACATCTACTGGAAAACACTCCTCTTCTCTTTCAAAATATAAAATCGGTGCAAATTTTTGTGCTATGTCTGTATCAGCAGCCTCTATATTTGTAGAGAAACAGCAAATAAACAGAAATGCTAGGCAAATAGTAATAATTAAAAATCTTTTTTTCATGATCTCCATCATTGCAAGATATCACAAAAAGTTATTTAACTTTTCTTAATAAAAATATAATATAATGTAAAATTATTATAGCAACATTTATTAGCTTCCACTCCATATGAGGGATACTTAGAGATGACCAAGGTGATGGGATAAAAAATTCCTGAGGATAATAATTCATTTAAGTTTGTTTTCAATTAGATGTGAATAACTATGAACAAAGAAAATATTGAAACTAATAGTGGCTATGATACAAGTTCAATTAAAGTACTTGAAGGACTCAAGGCCGTAAAGCAAAACCCTGCTATGTATGTCGGCAGTACAGATGAAAGAGGGTTGCATCATTTGGTATATGAAGTTGTTGACAATTCCATAGATGAAGCATTAGCTGGATATTGTACAAAAATTCAGGTCTCTTTAAATAATGATGGATCCGTTACTGTCACCGATAATGGTAGAGGTATTCCTGTTGCAATCCATAAAAAATATAATAAATCTGGTGTAGAAATAGTTATGACTACACTTCACGCTGGTGGTAAATTCGATAATCAAGCTTACAAGGTTTCAGGTGGGCTGCATGGTGTTGGTGTATCTTGTGTAAATGCCCTTAGTAAATGGCTTGAGGTTAAGGTTCGAAGAAATGGAAGGGAATACTATCAAAAATATGATCATGGTGTTACAGTTGCTCCATTAAAGGAAACTGGAAAATCAGAAGAAATTGGAACAACGATAAAATTTCTCCCTGATCCTGAAATATTTGAAACGGTTGACTTTAAATATGAAACTATAACAATTCGATTAAAAGAACAGGCATTTCTTAATGCAGGTTTAAGAATCGAAATCATTAACGAACGCAAAGGGAAAAGTGAGACTTTCAAATATGATGGTGGCATCCGTGAATTTGTCCAACATATTAATAGAAATAAAACACCACTTCATCCAAATCCCATTTATCTTAAAGCTGAGAAAAAAGATGTGGAAGTAGAAATAGCAATTCAATATACTGATGGTTATACGGAGAATATCTTTACTTTTGCCAATAATATTAACACTCATGAAGGAGGAACACACCTATCTGGCTTTAAAGGAGCGCTTACCAGAGTTCTCAATGATTACGGAAGAAAAAACAAATTATTTGATAATGAAGATTTTAGTTTAAGTGGGGAAGACTGTAGAGAGGGAATAACAACAGTTATTTCATGCAAAGTTAGACTTCCGCAGTTTGAAGGTCAGACAAAAACAAAACTTGGTAACTCAGAAGTTCGTGGAATTGTTGAAAGCTTAACAAATGAAAAACTCAGTGAATTTTTTGAGGAAAATCCAACCGTTTCTAAAATTATATTAGATAAGGCCATAACTGCAAGTCGTGCTCGTGCAGCTGCAAGAAAAGCGCGGGAATTAACTAGAAGAAAGGGATTGCTTGAATCTTCAGCCCTTCCTGGTAAATTAGCAGATTGTTCCAGTAGGGATCCAAGTAAAACAGAGCTTTATATTGTTGAGGGAGATTCCGCAGGAGGTTCAGCTAAGCAAGGTAGGAGTCGAGAATTTCAAGCAATTTTACCATTAAGAGGGAAGATATTAAATGTCGAAAAAGCTCGTATGGATAAAATACTAAAAAACAATGAAATTCTTGCCTTAATTACTGCTATAGGTACTGGAATTGGTGAAGAATTTGAAATTGAAAAAGCCAGATATCATAAAATAATCCTTATGACCGATGCTGATGTTGATGGCGAACATATAAGAACTCTTTTACTCACTTTTTTCTTCCGTTACATGCGTCCACTTGTGGAGGTAGGTTACCTATATATTGCACAACCTCCTCTTTATAAGATAAGTAAAGGAAAACAAATCATATATGCTTATTCTGAACGAGAACAGCTTGAAACGATTAAAGAAATTGGAAAAAAAGGTATCAATATGCAAAGATATAAGGGTCTTGGGGAGATGAATCCGAAACAGCTTTGGGAAACAACCATGGATCCTACCAATAGAATGACTCTTAAAGTTACTGTTGATGATGCTGTTGAAGCAGATGAATTATTTACTATTCTTATGGGTGAAAAGGTCGAACCTAGAAAAGAATTTATTGAGACTCATGCAAAAGAAGCAGTTAATCTGGACATATAAGGTGATATATTATGACTGATGAGATCGATAAAAAAGAGTATATTCGAGCTATTGAATCCGAAATGAAACGTGCTTTTATAGATTATTCAATGAGTGTTATCATGAGCCGTGCTCTTCCTGATGTGAGAGATGGATTAAAACCGGTTCATAGAAGAATTCTCTATGCAATGAATGATATGGGTATTGTACATGAAAAACCCCATAAAAAATCTGCTAGAGTAGTGGGAGAAACTCTTGGTAAATACCATCCACATGGAGATCAGGCAGTCTATGATTCTATGGTTAGAATGGCTCAAGATTTCTCTTTGCGTTATCCACTAATAGATGGTCAAGGTAACTTCGGATCCGTAGATGGTGATTCTGCTGCTGCAATGCGTTATACTGAATCGAGAATGGCTAAGATAGCTAAGCTTATGCTTCAAGATATAGGAAAAGATACTGTTGAGTGGGTAGATAATTTTGATGGTTCACTAAAAGAACCAGTTGTTCTACCTGCTGTACTCCCAAATCTTTTAATAAATGGAGCTTCAGGTATAGCTGTGGGCATGGCTACAAATATGGCTCCACACAATCTTTCTGAGGTAATTGATGGTTCCATTAAGATGATTGATGATCCTCAGATATCTACTGCAGATCTAATGGGAATCATAAAAGGTCCTGATTTTCCCACTGGAGGAATAATCTATGGTAAAAGCGGAATTCTGAATGCTTATACTACAGGTAGAGGATTAGTTAAAGTTCGTGCCCGTACAAATATAGAGGAAAATGACAAGAAAAAAATCATTGTAACAGAACTTCCATATCAAGTAAATAAATCAAAACTTTTGAAAAATATTGCAGAACTTGTTAAAAATAAGAAAATTGAAGGAATATCTGACCTTAGAGATGAAAGCGATCGTACAGGTATGCGCATTGTAATTGACTTAAAGCGCGATGCGATTGAGGATGTTGTTCTTAATCAACTATTTGGACATACCGATCTTCAAACAACATTTGGTGTACTAAATCTTGCGATAGTTAAAGGTGAGCCAAAGATTCTCACTCTTAAGGATATAATTCAACACTATATTAATTATAGATTGGAAATTATTACTCGTCGGACAAACTATAATTTGAACAAAGCAAATGAAAAAATGCATATTCTTGAAGGGTTTATGATTGCCCTTAAAAACCTTGATGAAATCATTAAAATTATTCGTGGAAGTAAAACAGTTGAAGAGGCAAAAAATCGTCTGATCGAGCGCTTCTCTTTTTCTGAAGAACAGGTAAAAGCTATTCTTGATATGCGGCTTCAGAAACTGACAGGTATGGAAATAGAAAGGGTAGAGGATGATTATAATGAGACAAAACAGCTTATTGAACAATTAAAAATATTACTCAGTGATAAACAGAACTTATTAGATGAGATAAAGAGGGAGCTCTTAGATATAAAAGAAAAATTTGGAGATGAACGCCGAACTGAAATTATTGAAGGAGAACTTGACATCGAGATGGAGGACCTAATTCCCATTCAAGAAGTTGTAATAACAATTACTGATAGTGGATATATAAAACGTATTCCAACAGAGACATATCGAACTCAACATCGTGGTGGAAAAGGATTAATTGGAATGAAAACGAAAGAGGAAGACATTGTTGTTGACTCTTTTATCACATCTACCCATGATTACATAATGTTTTTTACAAATCATGGAAAAGTATTTTGGTTGAAAGGATATAAAATACCTGAGGGGAGTAGACATCATAAAGGTAAAGCAATAATCAATCTTTTACCAAGATTGGAAGATGGAGAATATGTCGAAACTGCAATTCCAATACATAAATTTGACGATGAACATCATCTGGTTTTTTCAACTCGTAATGGAATAATTAAAAAAACTGTTCTTTCAGCATATGGCAACGTAAGAGTTAATGGAATACGGGCAATAAACTTAGACGAAGATGATGAACTCATAAGTACAAGACTCTCTGATGGAAAACAAACCATCATGATTGCATCAGCAGACGGTCAGGCATGCAGATTTAATGAAGAGGAAGTCCGTCCAATAGGAAGAGTTGCCCGAGGTGTCATTGGTATTCGACTTAGAAAGGGAGATAAAGTCGTTTCAATGGCGGTCGTTGGAGAAGATGGTAACCTTCTAACAATAACCGAAAATGGATTTGGGAAACGATCACCTATCTTAGATTACAGAAAGACTCATCGTGGGAGTAAAGGTGTTCGAACCATAGTAACAAATGAGAGAAATGGAAAAGTTCTTTATGTACGAGAGGCAACAGATCAAGATGAAATAATGCTATCAACAAAAAATGGTATGATAGTTCGTGTCCCTGTAAAAGATATTAGAATACAAGGGAGAAACACAATGGGCGTCACAATAATGAAACTTAACAAGGATGATAAAGTAGTTTCAGTAGCAAAGATAATAGAAAATAATGATATAAATGGAGAAGAAATTAATTCTGAAAAAGAATAACTTAGAATTTATCAACCTTTATTACTAGGTTCATACGGATTAAATGCCGGATCTCCAAACAAATTATACTCCAATAGACATGTGTATTTTTTTTCCATACATTTTGCATCCTCATCATCACTTGTTGGGCGAATATTATTTAATAAGAGATCAACATCTGAACTTGTCTCAATTCTCAAGGATAATGGCGGTGTCCAGAAGAACGTAGAATCGGCATCATCCATAAATTTATTCCTTGCATTTCTAAAAGCAGTTCCAATATCAGCATCATTTTTTGTCAGATCTTCAAATATATTAACAGCATGTAATGCTGAGAAATGTGGTTCTTGTAATTCAGGATTGTTAATTGTTTTAATGAATTCAGAAACTCCAAATCCTTTAGCATTCTTTCTGGCATCTAGATATCCTGGTCCAGGGGTTCCTCTAGAGGATGCAATAAATGCATTTACTCCAGCATGGATATATGCCTGGGAAGTAGTACAATTTGCAGGAAATCCATCTATTCTCCCAATGTAGCAACTTTCAACAAACACAACAGATGGGCCTAATTCCATATTACTAACATAACGAACATCATAACCTCCAACCATCCCCAGACCCGTTGCTAGTTGTGGCAATCCGGTTCCAAAGAAAAATCTGTTCCAAAAATTTTGAAGAAGTACAGGTCTAAATCCAATAGAATTTGTCTGAACATCACCATGTGAATATCCCATTGGTTGACCATGGGCAAATGTAAATATGAAATTACTTTCCTTCTGATCTATTCCTCCTGTAGCTATTTTTTCACCTGCTATAATTTTTGCTCTTATCTTAGGGAAAAGAATTAAGTTTCCCGGTCCCAATCTTTTTATTTTTGTAAGTACTTCGTCACTTAGTCCCTTTCTCATAGATTCTGTGTTCTCAGTTGATCTAATATCAAATCCACCAGGTTTTAAAGAATCTTGAATAATAAGATTTTCAAAGTGTGCCTCTGCAGTCGGCCATTTAAATGGTAAATCATGCGCCCCAATAATCTTTCGTAATAGATCCACACCTGGAACTCTTTGAAAATCTGTACCGGATCCTGTTTGAACCAAAGCAGTATTTTTCCAATCATTCAAATTATCTATGATGTTATCATAAAATATTGTCCTTGCGATAAGAGCACTAGCATCCTGAGCGTCCCATCCAGTTATACGGCCAACAATATTTTCCTGATGAGGATATTTTTCATCATAATTTGTTAAAAATTGATCCTTTGGATATATCGAAATTTTATCATCTCGAGGAACGGGATCGATATTTCCATATATGAAATCACTCGCAACATCCCATCCATATTTAAGAGTATTTGCATCTTCAGTATCGTAATAGTAATATTGTGGTATCATTATTGTATCACCGATTAAGGAAATATAGAACGGATTTTTATCACAATATTCTTTAAGATTTTTCAAACCATCTTCCTCTTCTAAATCAATTAGTCGAATCTTTGCAAGTAATTCATTTAAAGATTCGTGCATCTGAAAAGTGTGTTTATTTGAATCTTCTATGGAATCTGGATTGGAAGCTGGATAAACAACACCAGGTGGAAAATCATCAATA
The DNA here is from genome assembly GCA_030637965.1 of Thermoplasmata archaeon. Taxonomy (GTDB): domain Archaea; phylum Thermoplasmatota; class E2; order DHVEG-1; family DHVEG-1; genus DAOWHD01. Next base: position 908 of record DAOWFO010000072.1, on the reverse strand, counting down.
ATATTTTCATCTCCCACAAAAGTGAATTCTGGTTTAGCAAATAAAATTCCCTTATGGTATGCCGTTAGATGAGGAGCAATTGATGACAAGCCAGGCATTTGTGGTACAATAGAGCTATTTAAATGCTCTACTGTAACATCTATTTTATAATCTCCTTTTTTTGATGTAATATATTTTCCTGAAACTTTGAGAGTATATGCACCAGGTTGATCGTATACTATTGTATTCCAATCAACTTTATCTTTAATTATTGCTCCACTGGAGTCTCTTTCTGGAATACCACCTGCAGTAAATATATAAGCAATTTCATTGCCATCAGGATCTCTAAGAATTGGTTGCAATTTACTACCTGTCTCTTCAACATCTTCATTAATATTATTCTCTGCGTGCACTTTAATACGTGCATAATTATATTCATTTGGTATTATAAATTCATGATAAGATATTGTTGGGGTTCCAGTTAAACTACCTAGAGCCATATTAACAATATTTGTAAATGTTAATGATAACGAATTTACAGTTCCTTCAAAATAGTATTTTGTATTATTAATAATTTCAGCTTCTGTGATATCCATTGGATTTGCAAGGGTAATATATTCTATATCGCCAAATTTTTCTATTACTAAATCAATTGAGGTATTTATGATTTCATCAACATTTTTAAATCTAAGTGTTTTTCCATATCCACTTATATTTTCACCACAAATAATGGTGTATTTTACACCAAGTTTATTTAAAATATCACGTACGTTCTCATCTATTTCATTAGTAACAATGACTGGAATTCTAAGATATGATGAAATAGGTGTTGCAGGTAATCCTAGTTGATAACCAGCTTGGCTGTTCTCAATAATTAATGCAACCTTACTACTTTTCCAATATTTATTTACAAGTTCAAGGGAAGTATT
>DAOWFO010000019.1 GCA_030637965.1 Thermoplasmata archaeon | reverse complement strand
TTGCAATAAAAGGATATGCTCAACTTATTTCCGATATGTCTTTAGGAGAAATAACTAAAAAGCAGAAAAAAGCTCTAGGTATTGTTCTTCGAAATACAAACCGTCTGAACAAGCTTGTTCAAGACATTCTTGACATCTCAAGACTTGAATCGGGAACCATGAAATTCATCGCCGAAGAAATAGATATAGGTAAAATGATCAAGGAAACCGTTGAGACAATGCAATCTTCTGCAAATATTAAACAGATGAAAATAAACACAATTTTGGAGGATAATATACCTTGTCTTATCATAGATTGTGAGAGAATTAAACAAGTTATAGTTAATCTTTTAAGCAATGCAATAAAATTTTCACCGTGCAAATCGAAAATCAACATATATGTTAAAAAAGAAGGAGATTATGTAGTATTTAACGTTCAAGATTTTGGTAGAGGAATACCAAAAAATAAGAAAGAAAAAATTTTTGATACATTTTATCAGGTCGATTCTGCAAAAGACAGGAAACTGATGGGTGGTACAGGTTTGGGTCTTACCATTTCACGGGGGATTGTGGCTGCCCATGGTGGTAATATTAGTGTTGATAGTAAATTGGATAAAGGAAGTACTTTTAGTTTTACATTACCTCTTAAACCTGTTAAAGATATGGAAGATAGGTTCAAGAAGCTCAATATATTTTCTTAATAACACACGAATTTAATAAAAATGAAGTCGCTTAGCAAATAAATTAATATATTGTTATTTTCATTCTCTAGTATCTATAATATTTGGGTTTATATGGACCTTCGATTTTTATTCCAATGTAATCAGCCTGTTCTTGTGAAAGTTTTGTTAATTTTACACCAAGTTTTTTAAGATGCAACCTAGCTACTTCTTCATCAAGTATTTTTGGAAGCATATATACTCCAATATCATGTTCTTTTTTCCATAGTGCCATCTGAGCAAGACATTGATTTGTAAATGAATTACTCATTACAAAGCTTGGATGTCCTGTTGCACAACCTAGATTCACAAGTCTTCCCTCTGCAAGTAAAAATATTTCATGTCCATCTGAAAAAATGTATTTGTCCACCTGTGGTTTGATATTTACTTTTTTAATTCCTGGTATTTTTTCAAGTCTTTCTATTTGGAGTTCATTGTCAAAGTGTCCTATGTTACAGACTATTGCTTGATCCTTCATTTTCTTCATATGTTCCGCTGTTATAACATCTCTGTTCCCTGTTGCAGTGACAAAGATGTTGCCTTCATCAAGAGTATCTTCAATAGTATTTACTTCATAACCTTCCATAGCGGCTTGTAGCGCGCAGATGGGATCAATTTCAGTGACTATCACTCTTGCACCAAAACCCTTCATGGATTGACAACAACCTTTTCCAACATCTCCATAGCCACATACAACAATTGTCTTACCGGCAACCATTACATCTGTTGCCCTTTTTATTCCATCTGCAAGGCTTTCTCTACATCCATAAAGATTATCGAATTTGGATTTTGTTACGGAATCGTTTACATTAAATGCAGGAAACAATAACGTATTATTTTCCTTCATTTGATATAGCCTATGAACTCCGGTAGTAGTTTCTTCTGATACCCCTTTTATACCTTCAGCAATCATAGACCATTTTTTCTTATCCCGTGAATAAGTTTCCTTTAAAAGAGCCATCAATTCTCTGAAATCTTCCCCTTCATTGCAATAATCCTTTTCAAGTAGATTTGGATTCTTTTCGATTTCAACTCCCTTGTGAACCATCAGTGTTGCATCACCGCCATCGTCTACAATTAGATGAGGTCCTTTACCATCCCCAAAATCTAATGCTTTTTGAGTGCACCACCAGTAATCTTTCAAACTTTCTCCTTTCCATGCAAAAACGGAAACTCCAGTTTTTACAATTGCAGCAGCAGCATGATCTTGGGTTGAGAAAATATTGCAGCTTGCCCATCTTACATGTGCTCCAAGTTCAATTAAAGTTTCAATTAGAACAGCAGTCTGTATAGTCATATGTAGGCTTCCAGTTATTCTAGCCCCTTTTAATGGTTTTTGAGGGCCATATTTCTCTCTTACAGCTATAAGCCCAGGCATTTCCTTTTCTGCAATATCAATTTCCTTTCTACCAAAATCAGCAAGATTAATATCCTTGATTTTATAATCTCCCATTTCAGACATCATTTTCATAAACACCTATTTTTTTTATTTTAATATAAGTTTAGCGTCAACAACACAAATATTGTTTTCATACACAAATATTGGATTTAAATCCATCTGATCAATATGGTTAATTAGCTCTTCTCCAATTTTTGATACTTTTATTAGAAGATCAATAACTAATTGTTTATTAGCTGGTATGTTTCTAAACCCTTCCAGCAGTTTTTTCCCCTTAATTTCTTCAACCATCTGTTCTGCATCATATTGATCGATAGGCACAATTCGAAACGACACATCCTCATAAAGTTCAGTGTAAATCCCGCCAATTCCATACATAATGGACAGGCCAAATGTTGGATCTTGTACAAGCCCAATGATTATCTCAACGCCTTTTTTTTCCATCTGGTCAACAAGGAGGTTTTCTTTTGGGAACTTTTTCTTAAACTCTTTGAATGTTTTTTTAAGTTCATCCATATTTTTTATGTCTAATATTACACCACCCAAATCAGTTTTATGTAAAATTTTTCTAGAACAAACTTTGAGAGCTACAGGAAATGAAAGTCCCAAATTATCTAAATCTTCTAGATTTTTTATAACTTTATAGTTTGTAGTTCTTATACCAAAGGCTTTCATCAAATCCTTTACTTCGTTTTCTGATAGAGCTCCCTTTCTATCTATGATTTTATCAATGATTTTATTCATCTTCATTCCTTTTTCTTTCATCAATAACACGTTTAGCCTTTAAACCTGTTTTAGGAATGCCTTTTGGAGGTAAAATTTCTATCCTTGGAGTGAATACAATGACTGATTTTATATTATTTTTTAAACTTTCCTCAAGGTTCATAGATTCAACCTGACTCATTATGGTTTTACTTTCTACTTCTACTTTTAGCACGTCAACATTATTTTCAGTAGTTAGTATCATTCTCCAATTTCCTCCAACCTCTTGGTTTTTCATTAAAACAGATTCAATTTGACCAGGATAGATGTTTGTTCCACGTATAATCAACATATCATCACTTCGCCCTTTGATGGTTGTATGTTTAACATGGGTCCTACCACACTCACATACCACTTGATCATAGATTTTTGCAATATCTCTAGTTCTATAACGTAAAAGAGGCATCCCCTCTTTTGTAAGTGTTGTAAGAACAATTTCACCTTCTTCTTCAAGTTCTACACTTTCCAACGTTTTCGGATCTAAACATTCAATTAAGAAATGATCCTCCCATAAATGAAGACCATCGTGTTGATCACAATCTGTTGAAACTCCTGGACCACACATTTCTGTAAGTCCATAAATATCGTGGACATCCATGTTCCAAGCATCCATTATTCGCTTTTTTAAACCAGGGGTGAACATTTCAGCCCCAAAAAGACCATTTCGGACTTTTAGTTTTTTCAAATTGATATCCATATCCTGTGCAACCTGAGATAGCCGCATTGCATAGGATGCAACACCTGAAATAAACGTGGTTCCATAATAATCCATAAGTTTTAGCTGTCTTTCTGACTGTCCTTTCCCTGTAGGTATAACAAGTGCACCTACCTTTTGTGCTCCATAATGAAATCCAAAAGCACCGGTGAACGTTCCATATGGAATAGGATTCTGAAATATATCTTTTTTAGTAAGACCTGACATGGACAGACATCTGGCCATAACTTCTGACCAGACATCTATATCATTTTGAGTATAGCAGGTTGTTATAGGAATACCTGTAGTTCCAGATGATGCATGAAGTTCGTTACAATTTTCTAAGGATGTAGCCATCATTCCAAAAGGAGCATTATCTCTAAGATCATTCTTAGTTGTAAGTGGAAGCTTTCGAATATCATCTAAGGTTTTAATATCATCTGGTGTTATCTTAAATTCCTTGAATTTCTTATTATAAAACGGGACATTATCGTTTACATTTTTCACAGTCTTTTTTAAATTTTTTAATTGTATTTCTTTTAAATCTTTTCGTGGCATTGTTTCAATTTTTTTATTAAAGGGCTTGTCCATTTAGATTCTCCAAGACGGAAATAGAATTATCATTATTAAATCTGGTGTAATAAAAGCAATATTTGATGACAAAAGTTTTAAATAAAGAATTACCTTCATATGCCTCCACCAAATCTAAGGACTAGTGTAAAAATTATGGTAAAAAGTTTATATGATTACGTTAGAGAACAATGGAAAAAACCTGATACTTCATTTAAATCACCGCAACAACAACGTCTTATTCAATGGAGAAAAGAAGAAAATTTTTCTAGAGTCGAAAAACCATTAAGGATAGATCGAGCTCGGTCCTTGGGATATAAGGCAAAACAGGGATATATTGTTGTTCGTGCAAGGGTAAGAAGAGGTAGTTTAAGGAAGCCGCATATAAGATCTGGAAGAAAACCAGCAGCTAAAGGTATTAAAAAAATTACAGCTGCAAAGAGTACGCAAAGAATAGCTGAGGAACGTACTTCTAAAAAATTTCCCAACATGGAGGTTTTGAACTCTTATTGGATTGGAGAAGACGGTAAAAATCATTATTATGAGATCATACTTGTGGATCCTTTTCATCCTTCTATAGTGAAAGATACAAAGATAAATTGGATTTGCAATCCTTCTAATACGAGAAGAGTTTTACGTGGTAAAACCAGTGCAGGTAGGAAAGGTAGAGGCCTCTATCATAAGGGCAGGGGTGCTGAGAAAATAAGACCTAGTATACGAGCCAAAGAAGGTCGAGGAAAATAAAATCTGTTAAGATTTTTATCTTACTATCATAACAGGTTTATGTGCATATTGTACAACTTTATTTGCATTACTACCTAAAGGGAACTGTTCTAGTTCGCTTGATCCCTTGCTTCCTAGCATTATTAAATCAACATTTAGGTTATTAGCAATGTCAATAATTTTTGCAGCAGCATCACCAACTTCAACTGTTCCTGTAATTGTATAGTCATGAACTCCGATATCCTCGATTATGTCTTTAATCATATGATCGGCTTTTTTCTTTAGTTTTTTATATATTTCATCATCCACAAAAGTTTTATCAGAGGGGCTTGGAACAACAGCAAGTAGAATAAGTTCGCCATATTCTGAAATAAGAGTCATAGCTTTGTTAAGTGCATGTTCAGATCCATCAATTCCTACCAGAATTTTGTTCATAAATCTATTTTTTTCTCCATACTGAACCATCAATTGTGTCCTGTATTTCAAAGCCAATAACTTCTAATTCTTTTCTGATATCATCCGAAATTTTCCAATCTTTCCTTTTGCGAGACTCATTTCTTATTTCTAGAATTATGTCAAGTAATTTATTAATACTTTTTCTCTCAGTATTTCCACCATATTTTAAAATAATTTCTTGAAGTTTATTTGATAGACTTTCATCTTCTAAATCAGCTGATATAGTTTTTGGTTGGAATAGGGTTAAAACGCTCCCTAGTTTAATTATTATATCAAGTGCATATTTACAGAGTTTTTCATTTGGTTTAGGGTTATTTTCTAGATATTTGTTGCTTTTATTAACAAAATCAAAAAGAATAGCAACAGCTTCTGGTGTGTTAATATCGTCGTCCATAGCTTGTTCAAATTGTTCTTTAAAACTTTGCACTACCTCATAATATATACTTTCTTCTCTTTCAAAATTCTCTTTTTCTATATTAGAAGAATTACCTTCTGAAAAACTTTCCAGTTTTTCTCTCAGTCTATGAATTCTACTAAGTCCCTTTTCAGCATTTTTTAGACCTTTTTCGCTGAAATCTGGCGGACTGCGGTAATGAGCTTGGGCAAAGAAAAAGCGAATGATCTCAGGATTCCAAGTTTTGAGAAGATCCTTTATGTTGATTATATTCCCAAGAGATTTTGACATCTTTTCTCCATCAACAGTAAGAAGACCTATATTCATCCAGTACTTTGCAAATGTTTTTCCGGTAGCTGCTTCAGTCTGGGCAATCTCGTTTTCATGATGTGGAAAACGAAGATCCATTCCACCGCCATGAATATCAAAAGGTAATCCTAGATATTTGCTACTCATCGCAGAGCATTCGATATGCCAACCTGGTCTTCCATTTCCCCATGGAGAGTTCCATGATGGTTCGCTAGGTTTTGCTTTTTTCCACAATGCAAAATCAAGCGGACTATGTTTTTTTTCACCAGGCTGGATACGCGAACCACTTTTTAAATCATCAAGCTTTTGCCCTGATAATTTTCCATAATCTTCAAATTTTTCAACAGAAAAATAAACATCTCCTTCAGATTCATAACCATATCCATTTTCTATAATCTTCTGAATCATTTCTATCATATCTGGAATTGTTTCAGAGGCTTTGGGATATAGATTAGCTCTTCTTATTCCTAGTTTATCTAGATCTCCAAAACATCGATCTGCAAAACTGCGAGAGTATTCCAACGCGTCAATACCCTCTTTATTTGCAGCCATGATTATTTTATCATCAACATCTGTTATGTTTTGAACATACTTTACTTCAAATCCTTTATATTCAAAATAACGCCTAATTACATCAAAGGCAAAATATGTGCGCGCATGACCGATATGAGCATCGCTATATACGGTCATGCCACAAACATACATTTTTACATTATTTTTCTCTACAGGGATAAAAACCTCTTTTTTTCTAGATAGTGTGTTGTAAATATTTAGAGTCATTCTTCGCACATCGGTTTATATAGAATATGGATAAAAATATATACTTTTCTAAGTTGGATTATTTTTTTCCAAATTATTTATAAATAGCTTACATATACGATGGGATGGAGGCCTCAGATGAAAACTACATTTAGTATTATTAAAGCAGATGTCGGAGGTTGGCCAGGACATGCACTGGTTCATCCAGATCTTGAAAAAATTGCTTATAAAAAACTTGTAGATGCAAAAAGATCCAATTTGTTAAAGGACTTCCATGTGACACATTGTGGGGATGATTTGGAACTTATTATGACCCATACCAACGGTACTGATAGTAAGGAGATTCATCGTCTTGCATGGGATACTTTTTGTGAGGCAACAGAGAAAGCACGCGATTTGGGCTTATATGGAGCAGGTCAAGATTTACTTTCAGATGCGTTTTCTGGTAATGTGAAGGGTATGGGCCCAGGTGTCGCTGAGATGGAATTTACCGAAAGAAAGGCCGAACCTATACTTGCATTCATGATGGACAAAACAGAACCAGGTGCTTTCAATTTTCCAATTTTCAAGATTTTTGCAGATCCTTTCAATACTGCAGGTTTAATTATTGATCCTTCTATTCATGATGGATTTGTTTTTGAAGTATGGGATATTCAAGAACATAAACAAGTTTACTTAGAAACGCCTGAGGAGATGTACGATCTTTTAGCATTGATAGGAGCAAAATCTAGATTTGTTGTAAAACGAGTTTATCCAAAGAAGAGTTCTAAGTTAGATTCAAATGAGCCTGTATCTGTAATTTCAACTGAAAAACTCTATCAAATTGCTGGAGAGTATGTTGGTAAGGATGACCCAGCCGGTGTTGTAAGGGCGCAATCAGGACTTCCAGCTGTTGGCGAAGTTCTAGAAGGTTTTTCATTGGGGCATCTCGTATCAGGATGGATGAGGGGATCTCATAATGGTCCTCTTATGCCAGTATCAGTAAAAGATGCGCAATGTACGAGATTTGATGGCCCACCAAGAGTTACAGCACTTGGGTTTCAACTAAAAAATGGAAAATTGACAGATCCTGTAGATCTATTTGACGATCCTGCATTCGATCGTACAAGAGAAGAAGCCCAATATATTACTGATTATATGAGGAGACACGGTCCCTTTGAACCCCACCGTTTACCAATGGCTGACATGGAGTATACAACACTTCCAAAAATTATGAAAAAACTGGGGGCGAGATTTAAAAAGACAAAATAATTAGAAAACATAAATATCGACATCCTATGAATTTGTAAACATAAGTTATTAATATTTATTAACTTTTAATTTATCTTATTACCCAACTTTAAATTCTCAAGTTTAGAAAGATAGTTTAAATTTGTTATTTTTTCTTTTCAACAACAATTTTACAATTTGTTGCTAACGCCCCAATAATTCCAAGAGCTGCCAACCATGGCGCAATAATTGCTCCTACAACACCAATTGTTACTGGCATGTCTAATAGATTTTTTCCTTTTTCATCTTTTATAATAATCCTTCTTACATTTCCCTCATGAATTAGTTTCTTCACTGTTTTTACGAGATCATCTGAGGATACATTATATTCCTCAGTTTTTACCTCTTTTATAGAAATTCCACAATATGAACAATAATTAGCATTTTTAGACAACTCTCTTCCGCATTTTTTACAATTAACCATGTAGTTTCACCTCATATTTACAAATTAAAAACAATATTTACTTTATAATCTCTTTTCTTACAAAAAAATTTCAATTATAAAATTAGGGTAATGCCCATATATAACTGTTAAAAGAGTATTGTATTATGATTAGAATGATGAAAAGAACATAATTGTATCTTGATAATGAATATATTTTATGATTTATAAAGTTGAATATAGGTTATTAGATTTATTGATTAAAAAAGTTGAAAAATAATGAAATATTACATATTATGATTTATTATGAATGGCAGAAAAACATACTACTCATTCCACGATGTGCCCTTTAAAGATAAAGATCACTATAATGGTGTTATTCAACCGTCAGGAATCAAATTCAGTAAACAAGAGATAATACATATCCTTATAGCTATGACGATTCTAACAATAGCATTTTCATTTGCTTTCGCGCAATATCCACCATTAAGTCACATTAATGAGGTCATTGGATTTTTACCTCTTTCTTTTCTTGCTATCGTAACAGCATTTTTATGTCATGAAATTGCTCATAAATATGTAGGACAAAAATTCGGGTACTGGTCAGAATTTAGAATGTATCCGCAAGGACTTTTATTTGCCCTCTTTTTAGGTGTTATAGCTGGAATTGTGTTTGCAGCTCCTGGTGCAGTTCAGATATTTGGAACACCCAACAGAGATGAAATGGGAAAGATTGCTGTGGCAGGTCCATCAGCAAATCTGGTATTATGTTTGATATTTTTAATCATATGGTTTTTTAGTGATGGCATCATTTCTTCTATATCTTTTTTTATATCTTATATCAACGTATTCCTTTCTCTATTTAATCTTCTACCTTTTGGTCCTTTTGATGGATTAAAGATCTTCAGATGGAAAAAAGAATTATGGGGATTACTTATTGGAATCGATATTATTATATTTCTAATTATTTTATAGATAAAATCCGATTGATGTAACAATATTAAAATAGGTTTATCCTTAATATTATGCTTTAATCGTTTAGGTTATCGATTTTTTAAAACGGAATCTATTTATATACTATATATTATTATTAACAACCGAAAAAAATAAAAAGGGGCAAAAATATGAAAATAAAAATTTTGAAGTTAACTGGAATAATTGTAGTATTATTGTTATTAATATCTACGTCAATCGTTATAGGTAAATCCGCATCGCAGACTGAACTTGAAATAAATGATGTTAGAGGAGGTATTTTTTCAGTAGAAGTTGATGTAAAAAATGTTGGCGAAGTAACAGCAGAAGATGTAGCAATATCCATTTTTGTTCAGGGTGGAATATTTAATAAAATCCATATATATCATGAATGTAGTGGTTGCACTAATTGTGGTACTACTATAGAACCTGGTTTAATAAAAACAGAGAAATCAAGCGAAGGTGGAATTTTATTAGGATTTGGAAAGGTTGAAATCATAGTTAATACTTGGGCTAATAATGCAGATGAAGTTACTGCTACATTACATGGATATGTACTAGGAACCTTTGTTATTGTACAATAAAAACAACACTTCAAAATTATTAATTCTATATTTCATTTATTTATAATTTCAACTTCCCTTTTACAAACATCCAATCAAATGTAGAATTATTATAATTGCTTTTATTACTTTTAATAATTGACAATTTTAATCATATAATTTTAAAGGTTAAGACATCCTAAGTTATATATATTAAAACTTTATTCGGAATTTATCTTTACAAACAAGTATCTTGGAGTTTATTGTAATGGCGCGAATGCATGCAAGAAGAAAAGGAAAGTCAGGATCTACGCACTTTGTTGGTAGAGAAAAACACCCTGATTGGAGTTCACTTAAACCTCGTGAAATAGAATCTCATGTTATAGAATTAGCAAAAGAGGGTAAATCTACAAGTGAGATTGGTATGATATTGAGAGATCAATTTGCCGTTCCGGATGTAAAAATAGCTACAGGTAAAAGAATTGCAATGATACTTGAAGAAAACAAGATGCAATCAGAAATCCCTGAGGATTTGAAAAATCTTATTAGTAAAGCCTTACAACTCAGAGAGCACATTGGTACTCATAGAAAAGATTTATCAAATAAAAGACACCTACAAAATACCGAATCCAAGATCCGACGTATTACAAAATATTACAAATCCATACAAAAACTTCCAAAAGATTGGAAATATAGTCCTAAACAAGCGAAACTAATGTTTGAATAATCACTATCTTTATCAGATAGTATTAATTTGTTTACTATTCTATATGCTTCTTTATTGTTTGAAACTTTATTCATTATCTTATTGCCCACTCCTAAAACCACATAATACTATCATTTTAAAACACTTATCAAAAAAAGAGAAAGAGAATTATAATTTCTCTCTCAATTATATTTTTGATATGGGAATGTAGATATCACTTTTACTTTCCTAAATTACAATCTCCCAAAAAAATAGTGAGAAAGATTTTTTGTAAAAATAATAATATTTATACAAATTTCATTTTTTTACTAAAATCTTTTTGGTTTATGTTTCTGAAAGCAATCCCTACAATAGACTGGTCTTGTACCATCTGGTTTGAAAGGAACTTCAGTTTGTTTTCCACAATCTGCACAAGTTACTTCGTGCATTTCTCGAGGCCCTCTATCAAATCCTCTGTTTCTATTTTCTCGATACATATATATTTATTCCCTTATGATATTTAACATGCAAATGTTGATATTATATTTAAGATTATCCTTATTTTTCTTTTTCAAAACAATAAAACTAAACTTCTTTTGTTGAATATTAATAATTGTTTAATAACTTATCAAAAGTTTTGAGTAAACTTCTATAAATGTTATAATGATAGGAAACGGTTGAACTCATGTCAAAATTTACACGATATACTATTTCGAAATTCTATGATTTTGCAGAAAAGCATTATATTAGAGATTACGAAAGAGCTTTATTAGTTATAAGGAAGAATTTAGTTTTTAATGAATCAGACATTATTCTTGATATTGGCGGCGGTACTGGTTTTATTTTGCAAGAGATTTATAAAGAAGCATTTATGACCATTAATATAGACACTTCAAAAAATATGCTACAACAATTAAAAAATAAAAACATATTTAAAATTCAAGGAGATGGTACATTTCTTCCTTTTAAGAATGAATCAATTAGTATTGTATTATTAATCAATGTTTTACATCATATTCATGAAAAAAATCATAAGTTATTATTTCAGGAGATATCTCGAATTTTGAAAAAGAATGGAACTTTTTTCATAATAGATCTACATTATCCTATGACGTTTATGACAAAAATTTATACAAGAATTGAAGAATTTACCCTTGGAAAAACATATCATATACCGTCAGAAAAAATTCTAGAAATATTAAATGAATTAAGTTTCACAATTAAGTTGGTTAATTTTATGGGAAAAAATAAATGGATTTATTCAATAAAGGCAATTAAAAATTAATTTTTTTACTAATTTCTTGGTAAGTAATAATTAATTTTTCTATTAAAGCAATATTGTATAAATAACATTATTAATGTGTTAATGCTAATTACTTGGCATAGGGATATTTATCCAACATATCTGATAAATTAGTAAGTTATTAATGGATTTGATATATTTTGGCTAAAAAAGAAAAACAGAAAATTGAAGAAACAATTAATTGCCCTGAGTGTAGGAGTACACATTTAACGAAGGATTATTCGAGAGCAGAATTGGTATGTGAAGACTGCGGACTAGTTATTGATGAGGCTTTTATCGATCATGGTCCTGAATGGCGTGCGTTTGATAGTGATCAACGTGAGAAAAGAGCACGTGTTGGAGCACCAATGACATATACTATTCATGATAAAGGTCTTAGTACTATGATTAGTTGGAAAAATCGCGATTCTTATGGTAAATCAATACCAACTAGAAATAGAGCTCAGCTTTATCGTTTAAGGAAATGGCAAAGAAGAGTTAGAATAAGTGATGCTACAGAGAGAAACTTGGCACTTGCTCTATCAGGCCTTGATAGACTCTCATCAAGTTTGGGTCTTCCAAGAACAGTTAGAGAAACTGCTGCAATGATTTATAGAAAAGCAGTATTGAAGAAATTAATCCGTGGTAGAAGCATCGAAGGTGTTGCAGCCGCTTCTTTGTATGCTGCATGCAGGCAATGCAATGTACCTAGAACACTTGATGAAATAAGTAACACCGCACATATATCTAGAAAGGAGATCGGAAGAACCTATAGATATATCTCACGTGAATTAGAATTAAAATTAATGCCTACTTCCCCACAGGATTATATTTCAAGATTCTGTAGTGTTTTAAAATTAAGTGCTGATGTAAAAGCAAAGACCTTGGAGATATTGCATGAAGCTGCAAATCGAGAACTTACTAGTGGAAGAGGTCCAACAGGTATGGCAGCAGCAACTCTCTATATTGCATCAGTTCTTTGTGGAGAACGAAGAACACAGCGAGAAGTAGCAGATGTAGCAGGAGTTACTGAAGTTACTATTCGAAATCGATATAAAGAGATTGTCGATAAACTAGATATAGATGTTCTCTTATAGAATTTATATCTTTTATTATTGACTATTATTTTTTGTGATTAGATATATCCAAATTAAAAAATACCTATGATGATGGTGAAAAGGATGGAATACCAAAAATAAGCATAAACAAACTCATCCACATATTGAACCTCAAAATGATTAATATAATGAAATCAAATATCTCCTTGGAGACAAATACGCCTATATCTATTATCCAAATAAGTATTTATATATTCGCCTGTTTGGAATATTATAAATAAAATTATGAAAGTGGAATAGAATATGGTAAGAAAACATGATTTTGAGTTGTGGATAGATATAACTAAAGAAGGAAATTATGATTTACACCAAGATTTAAACTCGTTCTTAAAACCAAAAGATTTGTCGTTAATTTCAAAATTATTGAAAAAACAAGAAAATAAAATTCACAAACTAATTATTGGTAAAGAAAACATTGTTAAAAAATAATTAATATAATTGAAGATTTGAAAGAGTTAGAATATAGCAAATCAAAATGAAATGAATTAAGAGATTAATGAAACTGGTTTTAAAGCTAACATAATTCCAATTATGAGTGTTTTCTTTTGAATTATTATAATCCTATTAACAATAATTTCATAGTTATTAACAGAACTTGATCTTTATTTAATAGAAATATTTTAATTCATATTATCATCAGTAATAATAATTGAGTAATATTTTGCAATAAAATGGTTATGATATTAAAGATTTAATTTATCAAACTTAATAATTTCAAAATTATTATAAAGAAAATTTTCATTTAGATAATTTGCTAATATATCATTAGGGGAGGATAGGTAAAGGAGAGGCGTGAAAAGTATTGAGAGAATGGAGGATTTGATGGAAATTTAGAGAGGAGAGAGATGGTAGATAAAAATCTCTTTCCCCCATTCTCCCGAATATAATAGAGAGGGTTAATAAAAAAATAATATTATATATATTCAATAGGTAAATAAATCAGGTAACTTCCCCATCACTTCGCTAATTCTTGTTTTAAGCTCCTTCATATATTCATCATACAATAATTGAATAATGGCAATGTCTATCTGGAAATTATAACATCTTACTGTATTCATCTGTTTGGTTTATTATTAAAAAATAATCAAATTTTTTTCCATATCATCAAAATTTTAAGATGTCATTCATTTTATAAAAAATAACATTAATGGATTACCATGGGTATTATTATTGGGAGGAAGGAGATGGGTCGGCTAAAAATAAAAATATTAAAGGAGGAAATATAAAAATCTGAATATTTTTGACCCACCTCTAATGATATCTTTGTAATTAATGATATTTATATTTGCCGTTTATTATATCGGCATATGACGAATTTATAAAACGTTTATTCGTTCTTAATAAGGATGATAGAAATATGACTTCTTACTAGGAAATATCGAATAAAAGAAAAATATGATAATATCAAATATGAGAGAAGCCGAACAACTCATAAAAATACCAATAGAATGAGTATTATTTACAATACTTGTATCAACAGTTATTTATTTGAGATATTTTAATTCAGATGATACTTTAAAAGAAAATCACACATTCAATATTCATTCCTATAATAAGAATATCTTTAATCGCGAAAATTTAATTTCTCTTCCTTTTTTATACTAAAGTTTTTAAAACGATTCTATTATGGGTATATAGGATTGGAAAATAAGATAATGAAAAAAGTGTCAATTACCCAAGTATATAATATAGTAAAAAAATTTAATACTATCTTTTTAAGATAGTAGATAGTTATAATTTATAACATGGAAGAAAATGTACTAGATTTGAGCAGAAAAGCAGCAAAGATTATACTATCTACTCCAAAATCTACTAGATTTCGAATTATTTCACATTACGATGCTGATGGAATTTCAGCGGCTGGAATTATTTGTACCGCTCTTAACCGCGAGGGATATGATTTTCATGTCAGTCTTATGAGAAATCCTTTTACACAAGGTTTAGAACGTATAAAAAAAGAGGAAAATGAAATTATTATTTTTTCTGATATGGGTAGTGGTCAGATAGAAACCATTGAGCATCTCAATTGTAAGGCAATTATTATTGATCATCATCAGGTCCAAAAATCTAAAACTAGTGATGATATCCTTCAAATAAATGCAAATCTCTGTAAAATTAATGGCAACTATGAGGCATCTGGGGCGAGTTTGAGTTTTTCTATTGTAAAAGCTATTAATCAGGAAAATATGGATTTAGCACCACTTGCACTTGCTGGTGCTACAGGTGATAAACAGTATATTGGTAATATAAGAGGATATAATAAAACTATTTTGGAAGATGCTTTGAAAAATGGATTTTTAACGAAATTTACTGGAATAAAACTTTATGGCGAATCACTTTTTGATGCTTTATATTATTCTGTTGATCCCTTTTATGTAGGTATATCGGGAAACAAAGAAGCAATAAATGAACTGTTAGAACATTTGGATCTAGATAAAAAAGCAAAAATTGAAGATCTTAATGATGAGCAGAAAAGAAAACTCCAGTCCTTATTACTTTTTAATTTGATAAAAAAGGGTTGCGAAAAAAATATTCTTGATACAGTAATAAGGAAACGTTTTTGGTCTGAAGCTCTTCAATGTGAATTGGAACGTTTTGCAGATTTACTTGATGCATGTGGGAAGGGTGGAAATCGCGGACTTGGACTTGCTGTATGTTTAGGAGATAAAAATTCTTTTAATAAAGCAGTAAAACTAGAACGGAATTATAAGAAAGATATTCTAGATGAATTGTTAAAACTTGAAAAGGATGGCGTTATAGAGAAGAAATATTTTCGATATTTCTATAGCAATAGATCTTCGTTAGGTGGTGTAATTGGAGGTATTGCAACTAACTTTATTCTCGATAAAAAAAAGCCTTTGTTTTCCCTTGCAAGAAAGGAAGATGAAACACATATTTCTTGTAGAGGAAATCAATTTTTAGTAAGTAATGGGCTAGATTTGGGCTCTGCTATGAGGGAAATTGCAACAAATCTAAACGGTAAAGGAGGGGGTCATAAAATTGCTGCTGGTGCAACAATAAACTCTAAAAAGGAAAAAGATTTTTTTGATAAAACAAACATGATTATTTCTAAGCAACTGAAGGTATAAGTATGAATATTACATGTGATGTAAGCATCAAATATGATGATGTAAAAAAAGCAATGACAGTTCTAAAATCAATTGAAGTTGATAATTTAAATTTTGTAAAATCACAAATCAATGGGAAGAAATTAGAAACCCATATCGAATGTAATTCCATTTCTTCTCTTCTTCATACTCTGGATGACTATTTGGCTTGTGTCTCTGTTGCAGAGAAAGTGATTAAGAAAGAATAATAAAGATAATAATAGTTAATATTTTTAATTTCAATATGCCAATCAACAATGTTTAGTGATGATATGGATGCAAAAAGATTATTGGAATATAAAAAAAGATATGCAATTTCAAAGCATCATGCATGGGCTGGTTCCATACTACTTGCGATATTGCTTGCAATAAGAATTTTTATAGAAGCCTCTGAAATAAATGTTGATGATCGAATTATATTATTTGTTGGTGCTATACTTGTTGGGTATATGTTGGTTGCTCTAATTTTCACTTATAGATATCGTACTGGGCTTTCCGCAGATGTAAAATCAGTAACAATGCATTCATCTACAGATGAAGTAGAGTATAAAAAAATAGAATCTCAACTTGAAAAAGAACGTTTGAAAATTGAAAAGAAAAAAGCAAAAGCTGAGATTAAGAAAGAAAAAAAATTAAAAAAGTAGAAACTGCTTTTCCGAAACTTTATTATATTATATATTATATGTATATTCTCAGGCGGAGAGATGGGATTGCAAGAAGATCAAATTAAAATTTTTTTTATTAACGGTGTTTAACACCTCCGCCGCCTCCCCCATTAAAAAATTTAATCATTATCTTTAAAAACGTTAACTCGTTTTATATGGTTCGATTCTATGAAATTACTACTTATACATAGCGATTATATTGAATACGAGGTAAAGGATAAGGCCATCTCAAATCCAGAAGAGATATCACAAAAAAATGATAGATTGGAAGAAGCTTTGACGGTATTTATTGCTGTGGAAAAAAATGATGAAAAATCTCCACGACAAGTTGTTATAGATGCAGTTTCAGAAATCGAAAAAACAGCAGAACAACTTAAAGTTAGGAATATAATGATTTATCCATATGCACACCTTTCCTCTGATTTGGGGGGGCCAAAGGTTGCAAAAGAGATTTTTGTTGAAATTGAATATGAATTAAAAAACAAAGATTTCAACGTTAAACGATCTCCTTTTGGATGGTATAAATCATTTAAAATTTCATGTAAAGGTCATCCTTTGTCAGAGCTATCAAGAGATATTACTCTCAGTAAGGAGAAAAAATCAGAAGAAATTGAAAGGGAGATTAAATCTCAATGGTATATCTTGACTCTTGAGGGAGAACTTATAGATGCTGATAAGTTTGATTTCTCTGATTATGAAGAACTTAAACTATTATATGAATACGAAAGTAAAGGAAAACGTAAGTCAGAGGGTGAACCCCCTCACGTTAAAATGATGCAATCGCTTGAACTCGTTGACTACGAATCTGCAAGTGATTCGGGAAATTTTAGATGGTATCCTAAGGGTAGGATGATTAAAGGACTTCTGGAGCAACACATCAACAATATGGTCGGAGACATTGGAGGGATGCAGGTAGAAACACCGATAATGTATGATCTCGAACATCCTGCTTTGAGTGCTTACTTAAAGAAATTCCCAGCGCGACAATATAGAGTTAGATCAGACGATAGAGAATATTTCCTTCGTTTTGCAGCATGTTTTGGGCAGTACATGATAGCAAAAGACATGACAATATCATACCGAAATCTGCCATTGAGACTTTATGAACTCACGCATTATAGTTTCAGAAGAGAACAGAGTGGTGAAACAAGCGGTCTGAAACGTCTTAGATGTTTCACTATGCCAGATTTACATACGTTTTGTTCAGAAATATGTCAGGCGACGAAGGAATTTGAAAAACAGTTTATAACTTCAATGAAATGGATGGAAGATCTTGAACTAGATCATGAGGTTGCTTTTAGATTTGTTAGGGAATTTTATGATAATAACAAAAAATTAGCCCAGAATC
The DNA here is from genome assembly GCA_030637965.1 of Thermoplasmata archaeon. Taxonomy (GTDB): domain Archaea; phylum Thermoplasmatota; class E2; order DHVEG-1; family DHVEG-1; genus DAOWHD01. The sequence goes on along the minus strand of DAOWFO010000019.1, from coordinate 12,619 downwards.
TAGCTAAACTTGCAGGAAAACCTATCCTGATTGAAATTTGGGATGAAAGATATTTTTATTTTGTTATGAAATTCGAATTCAATGTTATTGATTCAATGAAAAAGGCAAGTGCTCTCTCTACTGTTCAAATCGATGTTGAAAATGCCGAACGGTTTGATATATCTTACGCAGATGAAAAAGGTAAGAAACAATATCCTTACATTCTACATACAAGTATATCGGGAAGCATTGACCGCTGTCTTTATGCGCTTCTTGAACGAGAAGCAATAAAAATAAAAAAGGGTATAAAACCTATGTTGCCACTATGGATTTCACCAATACAAATTAGATTCCTACCTGTTAAAGATGAATTTGTTACTGATTGTGAGAGTTTTATAAATGAGTTAGATGATATATCTTCTCATTTCATTATAAGATCAGATATAGATGATCGAGAAGAAAGCGTCGGTAGAAAGATTCGTGATGCAGAAAAAGAATGGATACCAATAATTATTGTTGTGGGGGACAAAGAGCGAAAAGAAAAATTATTTACACCACGCTTTAGAAGTAACAGTGTTGGAGAAAATGACAGGTTTTACTCTATAAAGGAATTAAATGATCTAATAATTAAACAGACTATGGAATTCCCACAACAGAAATTGCCACTTCCTGTATATTTGTCAAAAAGACCGAAATTTAAATAATTATTCCAACAAACTAAAAAAGAAATACATATTATTAGAATATAGGGGGATTGTTTATGATAGAAAGGAAAAAAATACAGGAATTAGTAAATTCATATGATAAGAAAAGAATCACAATAGGTGTTTTAGGTGGCCATTCAGGTCTTGATGTTTGTAGAGGAGCTAAAAAACATGGTTTTCGAACAATTGCAGTATGTCAAAAAGGCCGAGAGAAGACATACACAAAATATTATAAAACTCGTAATGACGGGAGAGGTTGTATCGATGAAACTATTATTCTAAAAAAATTTGCAGATATAACAAAACAAGAGGTTCAAAAAGAATTACGAAGAAGAAATACAATTTTCATACACAACAGATATTTCTGGGTTTATTTTGATTTCAATGATATTGAAAAAAATTTCAGGGTACCAATTTATGGAACTAGAGGTATGTTAAAACTCGAAGAAAGAGATGTTCCACATAATCAATATTACCTATTAGAAAAAGCTGGGATAAGATTTCCGAAAATAATCAAATCACCAAAAGATATTGATAGACTTGTTATTGTGAAAGTAAATGAAGCTATTCGCGGCTATGAAAGAGCTTTTTTCTATGCAATTGATTTTGAGGATTACAAGAAAAAATCAGATGAATTATTTAAGAAAAAATTGATAACAAAAGAATCGCTTGAAAAAGCAATAATTGAGGAATATGTTATTGGTGCTCAGGTTAATTTCAATTATTTCTATTCGGCAGTTGATGATGAACTAGAGATAATGGGGACAGATACGAGAAGACAAACTAACCTTGATGGACTAATTAGACTTCCTGCTAATGAGCAATTAGGAGTTTTAAAATATATAAAACCTAAAATAATCGAGACAGGCCACATTGCAGCAACTACCAAAGAATCTATTATTGAGAAAATCTTTGAATTAGGAGAAAAATTTGTAAAAACAACACAAAAAGAATTTCCTCCAGGTATCATTGGACCATTTGCACTTCAGGGAGCAATAGCAGCTGATAAGGGTAGAGAAGAAATGGTTGTTTTTGACGTTTCAATGAGAATACCAGGAAGTCCACTAACTCGATTCACACCCCATTCTGGTTATCTTTACGGAGATTCGATTAGCTATGGTGAACGGATATCAATGGAGATTAAAAAAGCAATAGAAGAGGATAAACTTAAGAAAATTGTCACTTAGAATAGAGAAAAAATTCTTAGCAATTATTTTCGATGTCACTCAGAACAGTTTATAATTCTTTTTTCCGTGATAATTTTGTTTACTGAGATGTCATGTTTTTCTGTTGATATACTGTCAACTATTTGTAGTTCAAAAGCTAGGCCGATGTGACTTGCATAATTAGAATCTTGCAATAATTTATCGATGTATCCTATCCCATGTCCAATTCTATTTCCTTGTTTATCAAACCCCACGCCGGGAACAATGATTAAATCAATTTTATCGATTGAAACTCTTTTTATATATTCTTTTTTCGGTTCTAGTATTTTATAGGAACCAATTTTAAGATCATCCCATTTATCCAATTTTGATAAAATCAGCGTTATGTTTTTTTTATTAGATAATGGTACAACTACGTTTTTCCCTTCTAACAAGCTATTTTTAATCATATAATGGGTACAAACCTCATTATCATATGAAATATAATATAGAATCATCTGTGATTTCTTGTATTCATTCATTTTAAAAAGTCTTTTTTCAATTTGACTACTTTTCTTTAACACATCTAAATTCGATAAACTTTTTCTCTTTTTCAACAACTCTTTACGAAGATCTTTCTTCATCTGAACATGTATGAATTTTAAAATATTTAGAATTTAACGTTTAACTTTATATTCATTAAAAAGTATATTGAATACATAAGTTTGGAAGGCTATCAGTAGAATTTATTTGCAATCTAATTTTAAGATAATATTTCTTTAGGGTGAACGGAGTAGTTAAAAATCGAAAAATATATTCATAATCTTGCATATATACTTGCCCACCTAAGCTTTACTTTAATGATAAAAAAGAAATACTGATTTCTATATTACGTAGTAAAAAATGAACATATGAGAAGAATATTACAAAATAATATATGTGATATATATGAAGGGCGAGGGCATAGGTTTTGGTAAAGTAATTTTATTTAATGAACACTTTGTTGTATATGGTGTTCCAGCTATTGTATCAGCAATAGGAAAATACACTGTTGCGAGGGTGTCACCCTTTGAGATTCCTGAGTTGAAACTTGATGACAATAGATTGGCTACGCCAGGATATAAAGAGGATAAGTTAGAACAACAAAAAGTTTCAATTAAGAATATTATAGAGAAGATGAATATCGATTTTTCTAAAGATGGTGTGGCAATTGAATTAAGTGGTAATCTTTATGCTGCAAGTGGAATAGGTGCTAGTGCTGCATCATGTGTGGCATTGGTAAGAGCCCTTTCAGAATACTATGCTCTTGATTTGTCAGATGATGAGATTAACGATATTGCATATGAGGGAGAAAAAGGATATCATGGCACGCCATCTGGTGTAGATAATACCGCATCTACTTTTGGTGGGCTTATATGGTTTGAAAAAACTAATCCAAATGTTATAGAAAAAATTTCTTTGCCTTCACAAGTAGAAATCGTAATGGGAAATACTGGAAAGGTAACTGATACAAATGCTGCCGTAGAAGGGGTTAGAGGGAGAAAAGAGAAAAATTCTAATAAATACAAAGAAATTTTTAACAGAGCTGAAAATATTGCTTATTTAGCAAAGAGAGCTTTTCAAGAAGAGGATTATAGAGAAGTCGGTAAATTAATGAATGAAAATCATAAACTTTTACAACAGATTGAAGTATCATCAAAAGAACTTGATTTCCTTGTTGGTGTTGCACGTGATCATGGTGCTTTTGGAGCAAAACTTACCGGAGGAGGTTTAGGGGGGAATATGATTGCACTAACACCGGGTAGAGGACTACAAGAAGAGGTTGCAAATGCTTTTGAGAAAGAAGGATTTCAAACATTAAAAACTGTTATTGGCGCATCCGGGAGCGGATATAATCGATGATGCTTCGTGGTTTTCTTGATAAACTTGAACATGAAGAGAAACTAGTACGTATAAAAAAAGAAGTATCCCATGAATTTGAAATCGCAAATATTATGTATTCTCTATCTGAGAAACCAGTTATCTTTGATAATGTGAAAGGATTCAATTTCCCTGTTTTTGGTGGTATTACTTCAAATCGTGACATTATTGCCGAAGGTTTAGGCACAACTAAAGAAAAACTTCTGTTTAAACTGGTTGATGCTTTACGAAATCCAAAGAAACCTAAAATGGTAGATAAGGCTCCTTGTCAAGAAATAATCATTAAAGATCCTGATTTAAGTAAAATCCCACTTTTATATCATTTAAAAGGTGATGGTGGTAGATATGGTTCAGCCACAGTTTCAACTATAAAGGATCCTGAAACAGGTAGAAATGTCTCATATCACCGTATAATGGAAATTGATAAAAATAAATTTACTGCACGTCTTATCAAAAATAGACAAACTCGCACTACGTATGATAAGATTGATGGAGATCTCGAGATGGCAGTCTGTATTGGTAATTCTGTTGCAGTTATGGTTGGAGCATCTCTTGGTCCACCTTCAGGTGTTGATGAATTTGGTATTGCTAATGCACTTGATGAAACTCCTATGGTAAAATGTATAACAAAAGATCTTGAAGTCCCTGCTTATTCTGAATTTGTTTTTGAAGGTAGACTAACGAGAGACCTTGATAGGGAAGGACCTTTTGTTGATCTTACTGAAACGAGAGATTTTGAAAGACAGGAGCCAGTTTTCATTATCGATCATATTACTCATAGAAAAAACGCAATATATCAAGCATTGATTCCCGGCAGATTAGAACATAAATTACTGATGGGTATGCCTAAAGAACCAACAATTTACGATGAGGTAAGCAAAGTAGTTGATTGTAAGAATGTCCTTGTTACTATGGGTGGAGGATCATGGCTTCATGGGATTGTCCAGATCGATAAGAAAAATCCAGATGATCCAAAAAATGCAATTGAGGCAGCATTTAAAGGTCATAAAAGTATGAAACATGTGATAATTGTTGAACAAGACGTAGATATTTACAGTCCAAATGCTGTTGAATGGGCCATAGCAACACGTTTCCAAGGAAATAAAGACCTTATAATAAAACCCAATCAACCTGGAAGTTCTCTTGATCCTTCTGGCAAACATGAGTCAGGAAAGAAGACTCTAACAACAAAAGTAGGTATTGATGCAACCCTCCCATTTGACATTGATAGAAACAAATATGAAATTGTAAAATATAAAAAAGTTGATGTCAATGATTACCTTGGGTAAAGGTAAATTCAAAGTATGGTTAAAACAGATAGAAATTGGTATTGATAGAATCTATATTTTAGGTGGAGGAGAAAAATCGCATCTTGGTGGTATTGTTGTTTGTGAACCTGAAAAAGAAACAGATGTTATAAGATTAGAAGGACATTATGATTATATTGTGTTAAAACCTATTGCAGAAGAAGCATGTAAAAAATATAACACAAAAGTAGTTGCTCTTGGTGGCATACATATAGATAGTGCATCTAAAGCAGATATTGATAAAATTGTTGAAAATTGTAGGAGTTTAATAGAATGTATCTAACTAAAGAAGAAGAAAAAATTCTAGAGGGGGAAAAAAGTGAGATATTTGAAAGGATGTTCAGACTGCTTGTAAGACTCGGGGATATTTATGGTGCTGACAGAATGATCCCTATTGGTTCTGTCCAAGTTGCAGGTGTATCTTATAAATCAATCGGTGATCCTGGAGTTGAATTTTTAGAGGATATGGCTTCAAAAGGTGCCAAAGTTCAAGTCCTCACTTATCTTAATCCTGCTGGCATGGATCTTGAAAACTGGGACAAACTTGGATTCCCTAAAGATTTTGCAAAAAACCAACTTCGTATTATGGATGCATTTAAGAAAATGGGTATTGTAGTTACGTCTACTTGTACGCCGTATCTAGCTGGAAATCTTCCAAGGTTTAGAGAACATATTGCTTGGTCAGAATCTTCTGCTGTTTCGTTTTCGAATTCAGTTATTGGGGCAAGAACTAATAGAGAGGGGGGCCCTTCTGCCCTTGCTGCTGCTATATGCGGTAGAACACCAAACTACGGTTTGCATATTTGGGAAAAAAGACAACCTAATATTAAAATAAGGATTGATGTAGATATGATTTTCAACTCGGATTTTAGTGCATTAGGATATCTTGTTGGTAAAATGATAAAAAACAAGATTCCATACTTTACCGGCATTAAAAATGCAAATACTGATCAATTGAAAGCTCTCGGAGCTGCAATGGCTGCTTCTGGAGCTGTTGCATTGTATCATGTTAAGGAACTAACCCCAGAAGCTGATTTGATAGAAAAAGATGGTTTGGAAACAATCGATATCGGAAAAAAAGAAATAGAAGAAACATATGAAAAATTAAATACTGGTAAAGACCCAGACATTGTGATTCTTGGATGTCCCCATGCATCTATTAAGGAGATTTCAGTAATTTCTGAGAAACTTAAAGATAAAAAACTGAAAAAACCTGTTTGGGTATGCACCTCTAGGATTATGAAGGAGGTTGCAGATAGAATGGGCTTTACTGAAATAATTGAGAGGGCTGGAGGTAATGTTGTAGCAGATACTTGTATGGTTGTTTCACCTATTGAGAAGATGGGATATAAAACAACGGGGGTAAATTCTGGTAAGGCCGCTAATTATTTGCCCGGATTTTGTAAGCAGCAAGTTGTATTTTCGAATATTGATAAACTTATAAAGGGGCAAGCATGAAAGGAAGAACAATATATCCAGGAAGAGCAAAGGGAATTGCAATTGTGTCAAATGAACCGATAGGTTTCTATGGTGGAATTGATAGTAATACTGGCATTGTTATTGAAGAAGAGCATCCACTTAAAGGAAGATGTGTTAAAGATAAAATTCTAGTTTTTCCATGCGGAAAAGGTTCAACCGTAGGTTCTTATGTAATCTATGGACTTAAGAAAAATGGTGTAGCACCAAGAGGTATAATTAATGAAGAGACTGAGACGATTGTTGCAACCGGTGTCATACTTGCAGGGATACCTTGTGTAGATAAAATTGATATATTAAAAATAAAAGAAGGAGACACCGTTTTATTAGATGCTGAGAAGGCATTAGTAACTATACAATAAAATATGCAAATAAATATATTATAAAATTGAAGCAGAGACACCCGTTAAAATACCAATAATTTGTAAATTCTCCTTCATAGATTTTATCTAATTGTGTTATTTCATAAAAAATCTTTTATTTCATCTTTATTAGGATTTAACAGACCATGGTTACGAATGGAGAATAGATTTTCTAAAATTATTATATTTGCGATGTATCCATAATATACATTTTGTAAAATATCACAGAATTTTTTTGCTTGTTTGATATTTTCAGCGGTTAAACAAATAATCCAATCATATTTTCCATGGACAAAATAGCTATTTTCAATAGTGATTGCCTCTTTTGCGATTGATTTTTCTATATCTCTTTTAACAATTTTTTCAGCCAAATCATTTGTAAGCGGTGTTAAAGTTCGTTTGATAAGCACAAAATATCTGTTAACACCCATTTTTTCATCATCGGTTACAGCAGTATATCCCCAAATCTTATTTTTCTCCTCAAGTTTATTCATGATTCTCCAAACTTTCTGTCTTGAAAAATTACATCTTTCTGCAATTTTGTCTATACTTTCTCTTGCATTTTTTTGTAATTCAAGAATAATTTTTATTTCATCGTTTTCAATTTGTTTCATGCTACTTCTGGCCATAACAGACATATCTCCTTTTAATTTACAAATAGACAACATATGTTTCCTTATAAAGTTAACATATATCATAATTAAACATTAAAATTCAAAAAAGTTTAAAAAAATCCAATTAAAAACAAACATTTCTTTAATAATTTTCTTAATATGGAGATAAAATTAAGTAAAAAAAAATTTTAGTTTATTATATCACTAGAGTTATCATAGTTTCCTAGGAGTGAAAGAGGATTCAATAATTTTTCAAAATTTAATAAAACCGGAGAATATACCCTTTTTAGAATGGTGTTAGATACTATAAAAGTGCCCTCATACTCCAAATTACACCCACTCCGTTCAATTCTAATTCATGGTTTCCCTCATCGTCTATCCATGATATTGTACCGCTTATGGTATTCATTCCTACAGTCATTCCTACATATGTTGGAAACTTCCATACTTTTTCGCATGTATTTCTAGCAGATAATTCAATATCAAGCTCAATATTATAGGTGGATAATAATGGTTGTTCAATCCCTGCTACTGCATTTATATTAATTTCAGTAGGCATTTTTACAAAAGGGAATAATTCATCATCAGATTTTGTTATTTCAGGGTTTATATTATTGAATACAGTAATAGAGTTTCCTTTATCTGTAGTTATGACTAATGATCCAAAAGGATTAACTTTTGATGTTAAGGATGATATATATTGTGGAGTTTGATAATAATTTGAATAGTATAAGTTCCATCCATTATCTAATGTTATATGTGACCAATCCCATCCATTGATTGATCCTCTTGTTACAATTTTTGGCGACCAAGAATGTTCATGATGTCCTGTTCCTTTCACTGTATATTCTTTTCCATCAATTTGGACAGTTCCGGTTATATTGCATCCTGTAAACATGTAGCTTGCGATATTACTTTTTGATTTTTGAAAAGCTCTTTCTCCAACGGTCCACACAGGAGCAAATGGTGCGAAATAATCTAGATCAATAATGATATCGTGGCTTTTGTCAATGTCATTATCTTCAGCATGAACATGCCATTCAGGTGATTCTCCTTCCGCCCATGAATCTTCGAATCTAACACTTACTCCAGGGGTTTTTGCTTTCAATGTAGGTTGTTTGATTATCCCAAGTCCTCTTTCCTTATTTATCATACCTCCATATTCTTCGCCATTTGGTCCATGTAATGTTAATACCATAAGGTCTGGTTTTGATGTACCAAGCAGATCACTACGCGCCATATGGTTGAAGCTAATGGACACCACCCATCCATTCAAATCGCTACTTTCATCAAAAACTGCGCTAAAATACCACCATTCCCTACATATATTTATTTTGTTAAAATGAACTCCTTCATCCTCTGGAGAAACAGCTCTCATGTACCCCATCGTTATCGATTCTGGTGGCGTAGGTATTGGAAGTGGAGGTATATCCTCTATATCATCTGGAGTTGGCTCAGATATGTCTTTCTGCAGAGGAGCTACATATCCCGCCTTAACTAATACAAGTCCAGCAATAACTAACAAAATAACTACAATTATTGCATCAATTTTTTTTAGTTTAATCTTTAATTTAGGCTTGGAAGACATATAAACTCCGCTACGATATATTAATTTATAAATATTAATTATTAAATGTTTCTTTACAATTATTATCTATTATCTGAATTCTCGGCTAATCACCTGATATTTTTTATCGATGTTCATATACATCTACATAACTATCTGCGAAAAGGACATTTAAATCTAATATTCTCTTATTATTAATTAGCGATTGGGAAGGAAAGTAACCCAATTTTATTTAGAGAATACCCATCCGATACCCTCTAAATCACCTCTTCTCCTTCCCTTTATATTGATTTATAAATGGTGAAAATTTAGGTAATTTTTTCATATTGGTATTTTTCCACATTAAGTTTATATATTATATGTACCAGAGGGTAGAATAATCTTAAATGATATTGGAGTTGTTGTATATGGACGCAAAAACTGAATTAAAAGAAATATGGATATGTCCAAATTGCGGAACAAAAATGAATTTATTGCAATTAGAATCTTCACAGTTATATATATGTCCAGAATGTGGTTGCACAATCAATGCAGAAGAACAAAAGTATGATGATGAATATACTTGTCCAAATTGTAATCAATCTTTAGATGGAAATGAATGTTCGTATTGCGGTTATGATTTAGGGTCAGACTTTGATTGAATATCTTTTAACCTAATTTCAATTTTTTTAAAAAATTACTATTTATAATTAGTTATAATAATTTATATTTCTAAACAGAACGTTAATAAATAGATATGAATTACAGGAGTACATTGGGTGTTATCTATGGTTGAAAAAAGTGATATCGAAACTTGTTTTTCAGAAGAATTAAAATGGATAAAAGATAATGAAATAAGAGTTAAAGTTGTCCAAGTTTGGAAGGTGGCATCTGATCGTGGAAAATGGAAAAAACTAGATGATGCACCTTTTACCCTTCTAATTGAAAACTCTGGTAAATTAACTGATCACACTAAACGTATTACAAGACTTGCGAAAAAAATATTGGAACAAAGAAAAGAGAATATAAATAATGATTATTTAATCGCGGGAGCTCTTCTTCATGATGTCGGTAAACTATTGGAATATGAATTTAAAAATGGTAAATATATAAAATGCGATTCTGCAAAAAAATTCCGTCATCCTGTATCCGGTGCTTTACTTGCTAAAGAGTTAGGTCTTCCAGATGAAATCATATACATTATTTACGCGCATTCTAAAGAGGGGGATATAACAGAAAGAAATCCTGAATCAATTATTGTTAATCATTGTGATTTTATTGATTTTGAAATAAGGAAATCTTTGGGTTAAACTTATGAAAGTTGTAAATGCAGCTGGAAGGTTAATTGAAACAGATATTTCTGGTGAAACATTTAAACCATTTTCAGGTGCAAAAAAACATAATTATTCTTCAAAAATTACCAATCTTTCTGATGCATTAAAAAAATGCGGTCTAAAAGATGGTATGACTCTTTCATTTCATCATCAACTTCGTAATGGTGATTTTGTAATTAATAAAACCCTTGAAACAGTGCTCAATCTTGGTGTTAAAAACATTATGATAGCACAGACTGCTATGTTTAATGTACATAATCCTATTATTGATCTGATTAAAGAAGGAATTGTTACACGTATAGAGGGTAGTATAAACGGTGTAGTTGGAGATTATATTTCCAGAAATCCTTTACCTTATCCAGTTGTTTTACGTTCTCACGGTGGAAGATGGGCTGCAATAAAAAAAGATGAATTACATATAGATATTGCAGTTATTGCTGCATCAGCTTCCGATGAACGAGGAAATTCAACAGGAATAATTGGGAAGAGTGCATTTGGTCCAATTTCTTATTCGCAAGTTGATGCAATGCATGCGGATTATGTAATTATGGTAACAGACAGTATTATTGATTACCCATGTAAATATCAAGAAATTCAAGAAAGATATGTTGATTATGTTGCACAAATTGATAGAATTGGAGATTCATCAAATATTATGTCAGGGACAACAAAAATAACTGACGACCCTATGGAACTTAAAATAGCACGAGACTGTGTTGATTTAATGGATGCAGCAGAAATAATAAAGGATGGAATGATTTTTCAGTCAGGAGCAGGAGGAATATCTCTTGCTGCAATGAAATATCTTGGTGAAAGACTTGAAGAAAAAAAAGTTATAGCATCAACTGCAACAGGTGGTTTAACTAAACTTATTGTTGACATTTATAAAGCAGGACATGTTAGGAATCTATATTATTCTCAAGTTTTTGATGACTATGCTGTAAATTTCGTTCAAGAAACTCTGGGGATACCTGCAGATATCGGTCATTATGCTGACCCTACATCTAAGGGTAGAACAATAGATGGACTTGACACTGTTGTGTTAGGTGCAACTGAGGTTGATATTAATTTCAATGTAAATGTAAACACTCACAGCGATGGACGAATGCTTCACGGTATAGGTGGCCATCAGGACACGGCTGCTGGAGCGTCACTATGTATTATAACATGTCCAATATTCAGAAAAAAAAATCCAATTGTTAGAGAAAAAGTTACAACAATATCAACACCTGGAGAAGTAGTTGATGCAATTGTAACGGACAAGGGAATTGCAATAAATCCAAAAAGAGAAGACTTAATTGAAAATCTAAAAGGAAAAATCGATATCGTTCAAATAGAAGAATTAAAAGAATTAGCTTATGATGCAACAGGTGGTCCTCAAGAGTTAGAATTTGAGGATCGACTTGTTGGTTGCACTAAATGGTTTGATGGTACTGTATTAGATATTATTAAAAAGGTAAAAGGGTTGGAATGAAAAATGAAATGGACTACAAAAATTACTAAAGTAGAGCCGAACCATCTGGTAACAAAGGGCTATAGGCAAGAGGATTTGATAGGTAATATATCTTATTCTAATGTAGTATATTTACTTTTAAAAGGAGAATTGCCATCTAAAGAACATGGCCATATGATGGATGCAATTCTAACCGCCTGTATTGATCATGGTTTAACACCACCATCTTCTATTGCTGCAAGATCTGTTGCCTCTGGTGGAGTACCGCTCCCTACAGCTGTTGCTGCAGGGATTCTATCTATTGGTGATGCACATGGTGGAGCCATTGAAAAAGGTGCAAAGTTTTTTCAAGAAGGAATATCTAGGATGAAAAAAGAAGTCAAGTCATTTGATGAAATAGCAAAAATTCTTGTTAAAGAATCAATAGAACAGAACAAACGAATCCTTGGATTTGGTCATAGAGTTCACACTTCAGATCCTCGCACCGAAAGGCTTTTTTCACTTGCAGAAGAATTGAAAATTACTGGAGACAATATCGCTCTATCTAAAGCAATAGAAAAAGAACTTGAGATATCAAAAGGAAAGAAACTTCCGATAAATGTGGATGGTGCAATAGCAGCGATAATTTCTGATATGGATTTTGACTGGAAACTGGGTAAAGCATTCTTTTTAATTGGAAGAGTTGCTGGTCTTACTGCTCATGTATATGAGGAACAGACAGAATTTAAACCAATGAGGAAGATGTTTTCAATAGATGGCGAATACGATGGACCAGAAGA
>DAOWFO010000015.1 GCA_030637965.1 Thermoplasmata archaeon | reverse complement strand
TGTTCTGTAGCCTTATTTTTCTGAGTATTGAAGATCTCCTCTTCGATGTCCTTAATCTGATTATCAATTGATGAAATATCCATATTATTTAAAATCGATATGTTGGAGGGTTTAATAAAAACACTGTTTATACATACCAAATACGAAATAATTAAAAGATAAATAATTTAAAACCATTTTTATTATTATTCATTAGAGAAAAATGATATATTTAAAATATTTATTCCTTATTGCTTAGAAACAAATAGTATATAAGATAGTTTATTAAATAAAAATATGTTCTGTTATCATAGATTGTTGGAGGATTGGAAAATATGGATAGAAAACAACTTACAAACGGATTAAGTGAAATTGGATTGGGATTAATACTTTTTATTACAGCATTAGAACTCCCCTCTATATTATCTTCCGATGCAATAACAGAGTTATTAATTTTCTTCATCAAGGTATTATCTTATATCTCTATAGTGATTGGATTTATTACAACAATAATGGCTATTATACCAGAGGTAAAAAAACAAGACAAGAATATAGATTGGGCAAAAAAAAAGAAATAAATGGAAATTGAATATTTTAAGGAAGAAATTGATTAGAAAATAAAAAAGTATAGGTTAGAGGGGACTCAGCCAGTCTATTGGGTTTGTTAGAAGTGGAGAGTATTATAGTAATTGTTATTAAATTTTAATTAAATTTTTTTAACATTAACAGGTTAAATATTTAAAAATATGATTACTCTGATAGATATAAAAAATTATTTTATGTTTTTTGGATATGTGTACCAGTTTTTCCTTGAAGAGCTTCCCATCCTTTTTCAACATTTGAAATTATAACTTTTTTTCCACTATGACCTTGTTCTAAAAATCTTATGGCTGCTAAAATTTTTGGACCCATGTTGCCAGGTGGAAAATGTCCTTGACTATAAATTTTTTTTATATCATTCAAGGATATCCTATCCAATGCTTCTTGGTTTGGAGTATTGTAGTTGAGATATACCTTGTCCACATTTGTTAAAATCATAAGTAGGTCTGCCCCTATAGATTCTGCTAACCTTTCAGAAGCAAGATCCTTGTCAATAACTGCTTCAATACCATTTAATCCCCAGCCCTTCTTTTCAAAAACAGGCATACCTCCTCCTCCAGATGCTATTACAACTATATCATCATTTAACAATTTTTTTATTACATCTCCCTCAACAATAAATTTTGGATCTGGGGATGGAACAACAATTCTCCAACCTTTTGGTTGATGTGTAATCTGATATCCATTCTTAAGAAGATCCATAGCATCGTCTTCTTCTTTGTAAAAAGGACCAATAGGTTTTGTGGGATCCTTTAGAGAAGGATCATTTTTATCAACTAAAACTTGAGTTATCAATGTTACAACTGGTTTTTCAATATCTAACTTTTTAAGACGATTTGAAAGACATTGTTGGATCATATATCCAATAAGTCCTTCACTTTCAGCAACACATATTCCAAGAGGCATTGGTGGTGTCACTTTTCTGGCAATATTATTTTGAAGCAATATTGCACCTACCTGAGGGCCATTTCCATGAGTTATTACAATTTTCCAACCATCTCTTATCATTTTTGCAATAGATTTTGAAAATTCTCTAGTATTATCAAATTGGTCGTAAATATTTCCATTTTGCCCTTCCTTAATTAAAGCATTCCCACCAATTGCAACTATCGCTTTTTTCTTCATAACAATTAGGGTGAAACAAATTATCATATAAAAAATATAACCCTTATGTCAGCTGTTAATAATGGTTTAAAAGTTATATACTTATTTATATTAAGGTTTATTAAAACTATGATATATAATGTTAAAAGGAACAATTTGGTAGAAAAATTGAGACAAGAAGGCCGTATAAATATAGATGAAGTAAAAAAAGCCTTTTTAGAAGTCCCGAGAGAAGAATTTGTACCAAAAAAAATGAAAGACTATGCATATGTTGATACTCCTCTTGAAATCGGAAATGGTCAAACGATATCTGCACCACATATGGTAGCAATAATGTGTGAATCTTTAGATATTAAAAAAGGGCAAAAAATCTTAGAGATTGGTACAGGTTTGGGTTATCATGCAGCTATTGTTTCTAAACTTGTTGGAAAAAAAGGTCATGTATATTCAGTAGAAAGATTTTCTTCACTTGCAAAAAAGGCAAAGGAAAATCTAAAAAATGCAGGAATAAGAAATGTTACGATAATAATTGGTGATGGTTCAGAAGGACTCCAAATATATGCACCTTATAAACGTATTTATGTAACCTGTGCAGCTCCCAAGATGCCCTCCCCACTTATTGATCAATTAAACGATCCAGGAAAACTGATGGTTCCTGTAGGTCGGATTATGTGCATTCTTAAATTATTAGAAAAAAAAAGGGGGTTTACTTATAAAAAAAGATCTTGGTGGATGTGCCTTTGTTCCATTAGTGGGAAAATATGGTTTTTAAAATTGTAACAAATATTTAGTTTGGAAGGAATTTTTAAAGTTTATTGTTATTGAAAGTATGGAATAGAACGCTATTGATGAAATAAAATTCAGTATTTTCAAATTTATTGATATAAATTAATATTATGTATCAATATTTTTTACCATTTTAACTATAATATTTCATAGTTTATATCCAATATCTCTTAGGAATTTTTTTCTCCATAAAATATCATCCTTATTTTCTATTCCCGTTGGCATATATCCGTCTATAATGCCAAGTATTCCTCTACCTTTATTATCACCAATTTTTGATTCTGCTATGACTACTTTTGTTGGATTTGCTGTTGCACAGTAAATTGTGCAAACTTCTTGAACATTTTTTAATTTATTTAAAACGTGTAGTGGAAAACATTCCTCCATAAAAATAATGAACGAATGCCCTGCTCCAATATTTAAAGCATTTTTTTCAGCAAGTTTTTTCAGGTCATCATTATTTCCAATGCTTCTTACTTTGCACGCTCCACTTGCCTCGCAAAAAGCTATACCAAATTTTACATTTGGAACAGAATTCACCATTGCCTCATAGAGATCCTCAACAGATTTGATGAAATGTGTATGTCCTAATATGAAATTCATATCCTTTGGTTTCTCAATTTCCACAATTTTTAAATCAATATCTTCCATATTAATACCTCCATTATTTAGAAGCTTATATTTTTTTACAACAAATAGAAAAGTGTTATATAAATATTTTATAAATAATAAAGATTACATCCCATTATTAAGGTTTCTCGAAATTTCTTATAATATAATTGAAAAGATTGAAAATTTCATAGAAACCAAGAATAATCAAAAACAGCTAGCGTAATAATTATCAAATGAGTTTAACTAAAACATTAATATCTATAACTATTTTTTCGCGTAATGTTTGCTCCATCTAACCCGTCTAGGAATACGCTTTAATTTCAACATATTTTTTTGGCATTTATTCTTACAGAAATGTAGTACTGTACCATCTTTTTTTGCATATATCTTGCCAGTACCAGGTTCTATTTCGTTTCCACAAAATGAACAAGTTCTTCTCTCGACCATGATTAATACCTCTAACGTGGTCCGCCGATTCTTTTTGCCTCTCTTTGAGTTTCACTAAGCATCAAGACATCGCCAAGTTGAATGGGGCCCATTACGTTTCTAGTGATAATTTTTCCTTTATCCATACCATCTAAAACCCTTACTTTTACTTGATATGCTTCTCCAGCCATGCCAGTTCGATGAATTATTTCAACAACTTCACAAGGAGTTCCTTCTACCATGTATTTAACCCTACTTCTTCAGTTCATCTATTTTTTTAACAATATTTTCAATACCTGATTTATTTTTTCCAGGATCAACGATAGCAACTGCAGCTGTTCCAACAAGTAACCCTGCAGAACTACCTAGTTCTAACTTACTTGGAACATATGAATATGGGATGTTCTTCTCTTCGCACAATATTGGCATATGAGCTAGAACTTCTTCAGGTGAAACATCCTCAGCCATTACAACAAGCTTTGCCTGTCCCCTTTCAACTTGTTTTGTTGCTTCATTCGCTCCCTTACTTATTTTACCATTATCTCGAGCTTTTTCTACAAGATCATAGGCTAAATCCTGTACTTCTTTTGGTGTCTGAAATTTTACATATATTGCCATATTTTTTTTAACCTCCTTTTTAAGCTTTCATTGATATTTTCCCTTATGGAATTTAAAGTGTGGAATGTGGGAGTTATATAAAAACCTTTTTCAGTAATTTAGGATAGGAGTATTGTTTTTTAAATCAAATTGGTAGAGGAATTCTTTCAACTTCTAGTTCATCAGCAGTTGGATATTCCTCTATCATATAACATTGCATTCCAAGTTTGGTTAGAATAGGTGCTATTTTATTTAATAATAGTATTTCCATTTCAATACGTTCTTTTTTTATATTAAGAAAAATCTGTTTATCAGATAAGTTATGTTCATGTTTTAATGATTCACTAAGCATAATTAAAGAATTCTTTTCTTTTGAATAAATAACACCTTTAAGCAATGTTCCTTCGGGGGTTATAATTTCATAATTTTTTGCGATACTTTTCGCTCTTCTCTTGATTCTATTAGCTAATTGAATTCCATCTTTAAAAGAGCATGAGCAGTAATGAATGCCTATGTCAAATCCCCGTTCAGCAGATATTTTAAGAATCTCATATGCCGATTCCTGACTCCACTTTACCGCGGCTGAAATATCTTCTTTTAATGTATAACCCTTACTATTAAGACTGTTAGAGTTTCGTTCAGAATATTCAAGTTCATTTAAATTTACCCATTTAATTCCTAAGTTATTTGCCCATTCTAATAGAGAAAGTATCTCTTTATTCATTTTTGGAATTACAGGAATCTCAATAGCAATGTCTGTATCAGTTCTAAGTGCCTTTTTTATTACAGTAAATATTGGACTCTTGTCCATATGATTCCAATGTTTCGGTATTGGATGGAATCGTATTTCATCAAGACCTGCAGAAACTAGATCAATTATATATTCTCCATTTTTGACACCGGAAGTATACAAATGAATATGAAAATCTGATCCAAAAGTATCTTTTAGTAGGGTGATATATTTTTTAGTTCTTTTCCAGACTATAAGAGGGTCTCCGCCAGTAATGCCTGCACCATTTGCATTAATGTACTTGGCTTCACAAATTAATTTTTCAATATCGTTTTCATCATCTAATTTCCATTCATCTGCAAAAATGCAATCATTTCCACCTTTTTCAAAACTTAAAGGGCAATAGAAACATTTTGAAGGGCAAACACCCGTGATTAATAATACTAATTTTGAACCTTGTGCGCACATTTCACAAGCTGGTGATAGTGGAGGGATATAAGTACTTTGATTGAACCATTGTATAATTTCTCTCATGTTTTTATTCCAAGCCAATAGCAGTTATTTTAAAAATTGTATGTTTTTCCTCAGGTTGAGATCGATGTTTAATGATTATTGCTCGCCTTTCTCCAACACCCGTCTTTTCTAATCTAACAATAGTTTTTATCATATGCTCAGTGTCTCTATTTGTAAAAGGTTTTATATCTCCATTTTTATCAGTATATACTTGTTCAACTACAATCACATGAAAATTCTTTTCTCTTGCAGATATTTGTAGCTTTGCCACTTGTCTTGTAAAAGAACGCATTGCGCCTTCTTTATTCCCATCTAGATTAATTCGATAAAATAGATTAATTGTATCTACTATTATGAGTCCAAGATCCTTTATATTAACGGCGTTTCTAACCATTTTTTCTTGATCTTCAAGTGACGATGGATTATAAAATAAAATATTTTTAAGAATTTTTTCATAGTTATAATTTTTACACATTTGATTTAACCGTTCTAATGATACCCCCTCACTATCAATGTATGCAACCTTTTTTTCATTGTTAGCGCATTCTCTAGAAGCTTGGAGACATAAATTTGTTTTTCCACTTCCTGTTTCACCATATATCTTGGTAATCGTCTTGCATTCAATACCTCCACCTAGAAGATCATCAAGGGGATTGCATTTTAACTGTAAACGCGTCATCTCAAAGACAGTCAGTTAGATTAAGAATAAAAATGTTTTTAATATATTAAAAAAGGTCAGGAATATAAAATTTTTTCTTTAAATATACAAGCTTTACATATCTCTTGAGAGGTGGGTTCACTACATTTTTTGCATTTGTTTAATTCTATGGGGGGATATTTATTTAACAATATATCTTTAATTTCATTATAACTATTCAAAATACTATGTCTGGTACCTGGATTTTTATATTCAAGATCGTCAATAATGTCTCTAAAAATTCCACGATATGCATTAATGGAATATGGGCATTCGTCATGATGATATTCAATGTTTTTTAGAATGGCATATAATGCATTTTCCTTTTCTGGAATGAGTCTTAAGGGTAATAAACGGGGAACAAGACCAGGTTGAACTTTCATATGAGGCCCCAACCTAGCTAATTTTTTTATATCTCCATTAGCAAAATTCATTAAAATGGACTGAGACATATCATCTAAATTATGCCCTGTAATTAGCTTTATTATGCCCAGTTCCTTTGATTTATTGTTCAAACATAAACGTCTAAAAACTCCACAATAGCTACATTCCCCAAGGTTTTCATCATTTCTTAAGACAATTTCATCCATTGTTTTTCCGATCATATCTCTAAAAGATGTAATATGGTGTTCTACACCAAGTTTTATACAGTTCTTAACAGCTATTTTTATACTTTCATCCCTATAACCTTTTATTCCTTCATCAACTGTAATTGCAATTATATCGATTTCCCTTCTTCTTAAGAAAATATCATTAACAATGTGAAGTGCAACTAAGCTATCCTTACCCCCAGAAATAGCTACACCAATTTTACTATTGTTTTCTGTCTTTCCTTGTTTTTTTATATCCTTTTTAACTCTTTTTTCAAAATAATGGATAAAATGATCTTTACAGAGATGTGTACCATTGTATCTAATGAATGTTACAGCGGGTTTGTTACATTTACTACATGTCTTTTTCATCAGATATTGTAAAATGTTATTAGATAAAATAGTTTGAGGTGGAATTTTTCAGTTGATAGTTGGACAGAATTTAAGGATCAACATCAAAATTTAGGATAATTATTTTAATAACTCTTTGAAAGAAGTTATCGATTTGATCAAGGTTTTTTAATTAAAGTATTTTATAATAATGCATAATGTGTCTTAAAGCATAAATCAGGTTTAGGATAATCAGGTAGATTTAATTGTACCCATGAGCCAATATTTTTCCAACCACATCCATTGATATAAGGGTTATTTTCCCCAAAAACCCAATAAATTACATTTTCATTATTCCCTTCGACTTGATCCCAAACAATGTAATATGTTTGACCTGGTATAAGTTCTATTTCTTCAAAATTGAAAGAATACCAATCTGCGTCCAATTCTCCATAAATTTCATCACCATCCAAATAAATTGAAGTTATATTATCACCATCTAAAATTTCTCTTATTGAAATGGTAACTCCAGGTGGGTTTCCTTCTTTAAAAACCAGTAGTTCTATCTTTGTTAATGTCTGTTTAATAGGAACAAACGACTGAGCTAACTTAAAACCAGACCAACCACTTTGCCCATGTCTGCTACTACTGTCTTGTATCTGATCAATATTATCATTTTTATCATCATTCATGAAATTAATTTTTGGGATTTCATATGAAAAATCGCAGATTCCAAAAAAATATAGATATCCTGCTGCAATTACAAAAATTAAAATAGAGCTGATTACTAATAATAATTTTATTGATTTGTGTTTTTGATCCTTTTTAAATAAATTCACAATAATTACCAAAAATAATTTTATACTTCCCTTTATTAATATTTTATTGTACAACTATTCCCATGAATTGCCATCAGTTGTGAAAACTTACAACAAAAAAGATTTGCGAGATATTGGTTATTATTAACTTTTTTATTAGTGCTCACAATTACCTAGTTGTTCTATACTGATATATTCACTAGCATTGATGATTTAGAGATATCAAAGTATATTTAAAATTCTAATAATTAATTTTTTTAACCTTATTTTTAAATTAAAGAAAGGTATTAGCTAAATAAAAAATATTTTTAAAGTAGGCAATATCAATTTTTTATATAAGATCAAAGAGATGTTATCCTAATTGTAGCATTCATTTAATAAACTCGGGCACTTTTTCATATTGTTCAAAACCAATTCGTGAAAAACCCGTTTTTGTCAAAGAATTTTTAGAATATGTTTAAAAAAGGAAAGGATTTTGTGAATTTTTTACAAAGATAAAAGGTGAAAAAGAACTTATAAACCAAAAACATATTTCACCCTTTGTATGCCAGTTGTAACATTTGATTATAATGATTATATTGATATATTCAAATATGAAATATCTAAAGAAGATCTGATTGAAAGATTACCTATGATCGGTGCAGATTTTGATAAAGTTGAAGGCGATGAAATAAGCATAGAGTTCTTCCCAAACAGGCCTGATCTATCATCAGTTGAAGGCATTGCTCGAGCTACGAGAGCCTTTTTTGATTTTGAAAAAGGTATGAAAAAATATGAAGTTAAAACATCTGATATTGTTATAGAAGTTGTTCCTTCAGTAAAAAATATTAGACCTTTTGTTACTTGTGCTCTAGTAAAAAACATAACAATGACTGATAATCTCATTGCTTCATTAATGGACATGCAAGAGAAACTTCACTTTGGAATAGGGAGAAACCGAAGAAAGGTTGCTATCGGGGTTCATAACTTTGAACCTGTGCTCCCCCCATTTACGTATAAAGCAGTAGACCCAGATTCTGTTCAATTTGTTCCTTTAGCCAAGGTTGAGTCTATGACTCTAAACGAGATTCTCAAGCGCCATGAAAAGGGGGTGGACTACGCATATTTGTTGGAAGGATTCAATAAGTATCCTTTGATTGTTGATTCAAACAATAATGTGCTTTCCTTTCCACCTATTATTAATGGATCACTAACTGAAGTAACACCGTTTACAACAGATTTATTTATCGATGTAACAGGAACTAATATAAAAGCAATAAATCACACATTAAATATTGTTGTAACTGCTCTTGCAGAAAGAGGAGGAAAAATCTATAGCACCACTGTCAAATATGATAAAAATTCCTATGTTACACCAGATTTAAATCCAGTAAATAGAACACTATTAGTTAGTTATGTTAATAGAATTCTTGGAACGAAAATGAATGAGTTAGAAATTATAGACTCTCTTAAAAAAATGGGCTATGGTGCAAATAAATTAGATAAAGATAAAATAATTGTTAAAATACCAGCATGGCGAGCTGATATATTGCACGATATCGATCTTGTTGAGGACGTTTCTGTTGGTTATGGTTATGATAAATTTAAAATTGATTTCCCAAAAGCATTGACTTTTGGTAGAGTTTTACCTTATTACGAACTTTTTAAAGGGATTAGAAATATAATGATTGGATTAGGTTTCAATGAGGTTAGTACTTTTACATTATCAAATGAAAAAGACGAATTTGAAAAAATGGGTCTAAAAGAAGAAAAAAGAGTCCAGATTGAGAACCCAATAGGCGAAGAATATTCATGTCTTCGGGTAAGTCTTATCCCCTCTGTTTTAAAGATTCTGGCTGAGAATAGACACCATTCACTACCGCAAATGATATTCGAACTTGGTATTGTTGTAGATGGTAGCTTAAAAAACAAGCATCATCTAGCAGCATTGAAAATGGATGCAAAGGCAAACTTTACTGAGAGTAAATCTTTTGTAGGTGCTATAATGAGGGACTGCGGAAAGAAATATTCTATTAAAGAAAAAGAACATCCTGCTTTTGTAAATGGGAGATGCGCATCGGTTGTTTGTGACAATAAAGAAATTGGTTTCTTCGGCGAACTTCATCCTAAGACGATTACACAGTTTGGATTGGAACATCCAATAATTGCTTTTGAACTGCAAGCTCAAAATATGAAATAACATATCAAATATATTATTCCAGGGTTCCTACTGTTTTTTCTACCTCAGTAAGTATTTCACATGATTTAACGAGTTCTTTCATTCTAGTATGATCTGGATATAATGGCCTATCAACATCTAAAAATTTTACATATTTTCTAATTATCTCTTTAGCCTTAGTAACACCTTTACCAAATTTATAATTACGAAAATCAAGAGCTTGAGCGGCAGCCATAAATTCTATACCTAGAATTCCATAAGCATTGTCTAGTATCTGGAAGTTTTTTATTGCTGTATTCATTCCCATTGAAACAAAATCTTCCTGATCAGCTGCTGCAGGAATCGATTGAATAGATGCTGGGGCTGAAAGAATGCGCTGTTCGACAATCTGCATATCTGCAGTGTATTGACTTAACATAAGTCCTGAGAACATACCTGCACCTTTTGTCAAAAATGCAGGAAGTCCTACGTTTAGTGCAGGATTGTTTAATCTGTTCAATCTTCTTTCTGACATTACACTTACAATTGTAATGGCAATTCCTGCCATATCCATAGGAAGCGAAACAGGGGTTCCTTGAAAGTTAGCACCAGAAAGTTGAAGATCTTCTTTTGGATAGAAAATAGGGTTGTCTCCTACACCATTCAACTCTATTTCAACTTGAGAACATGCATACTCAACTGCATCATGAGCGGCACCAATTACTTGAGGAGTAGAACGCATTGAATAAGCATCCTGTACTTTACACTTAATGTTCTCCTCTTTTAAATCTCCCCCATCAATTAATTTTTGAATTGCCATTGAACTTCTGATGGCTCCTTTAAAACCTCGTGATTCATGTAATTTAGCAGTATATGGTCTCATATTAGCCTTCAAAGCCTCGAGAGACATAGCTGCCGCAATTTCGGCTTGTTTTAACCAGTTATTAGCATCATACAAAAATATTGCACTCATGCTTGTAAGTAAATTAGAACCATTTATTATTGACAACCCATCTCTTGCTTTTAGCCCCACAATTGGAATTCCTGCTTTATCCATTGCTACTTTTCCCTTGAGAAGTTTACCTTTGTAATATGCTTCGCCCTCTCCAATCATAAGAAGTGCAATTTGAGACATGGGCGCTAAATCACCACATGCACCAACAGAACCTTTTTGACATACAAAAGGAGTAACTCTCTTATTCAGCATTTTAACCAAAGTTTTCGTTATTTCAGGACGGCAACCCGAATTACCATGTGCATGAACATTTATTCTACTAAGCATCGCTCCTCGGACATATTCTATTGGAGCAGGATCACCGATACCAGCAGCATGATTATATATAAGATATTTTTGAAAATCTTTTATTTGTTTGTCATTAAGAACAATCTCTGAAAATTCGCCAATTCCTGTGTTTACTCCATACATTATCTCACGAGCTTCGATTTTCTTTTCAAGCATCAATCTACATGCTTTAATTCGTTCCAAAGAATCAGGGTGGATCTTAACTTTTTCATGGTGTCTTGCTACCTTAACAACATCCTCGATTGTTAGTCTATTTCCAGTTATGATGACGGTCATATTTACTCCCTATGTTAACATTTAACCTTAAAACTTATTGATTTCTGTATCAGTTAATTATAATTTAATATATTGTTGCATGAAATTGTTTTAAGATATAAATGCTTTTTTTCAACATCAAATTCTTCTTAAAATAACTTTCTAAATGACAAATATTATGTCTCAGAAGGTGAATTTACACTCTTAAAATTAAATTAAAAACTCCACCGTTCTTTGTTAGACATGAAATTTATTTTAATCTTAATTTCTAACTATGTTTATTATATTGTTATGTCATGCTGAGAAAAAATTATTAAAAAACTTAACATTCCAGATAAAAAGGAAAGTTGTCGATAGAATGGGAAAATTTAAGATAGTTATATTTGACATGGATGGTACTCTTCTTAATGGTAGAACAATATTAATTTTTTCTGAAATAAAGGGATTCAAAGATGATTTATTAAGAGTTATAAATAGCAATATTAAACCGTATAAGAAAACTATTGAAATAGCAAAATTTTTAGAAGGCTTGGATGGAAAAGAGCTTTTAGAGATATTTAGAAAAATTCCATTGCAAAAAGATGTTAAAAAAGTTATTAAAAAACTTAATAAAAAGGATATCATTACGGCTATTGTTTCAGATAGTTACCAATTTGTAGCCGATGATCTTAGGAGGAGATTAGGTATCGATTACGCGTTTGCCAATAATCTTATAATGGAAAATGGCATTATAACTGGGGAAGTTATACTACACAATACAAGCCTTACTGAAGGATTTATTGATCATCAAATATATTCAATCTGTAAAAGCTGTGTATTGGAGAAACTATGTATTGAGTATGGTATATCTGAAAATGAAACAATAGCAGTTGGAGATGGCAAGGTTGATATTTGTATGCTTGAAAGAGCCGGTTTAGGCATAGCATTTAATGCCCCAGAGATCGTTCAAAAACATGCAGATGTAGTTACCGATAATATAAATGCTATATTGAGTTATATCTAGAGGTGATATTAATAGATTTAAAACAGGAGGAAATAACCACACTTCATGAGTTTAATATAAATAAAAGAAAACTTATGAAAACTGTTATTGATGCTACTTCTTATCGTCCTGTTTCTATTGTTATGCCAATGTTGTATCGGGAAATTAAAGGGGACGCACTCGATAGCATAAAAAAAGGATTAAATAAATGCAAATTTCTAAAAGAAATTATAATTCCATTGGCTGCAAAAAACGAAAAGGAATTTAGAGAAGTAAAACGGTTTTTTGCAGATATAAAAATACCTCATTTAATTATGTGGTGCGATGGACCGAAGATAGAAAGATTATTGGATGAGTTAAGAACAGATGGTATTAACCTGTTGAAATATAAGGGAAAAGGAAGGGATGTATGGCTTGCTCTCGGTGTAGCTAGTCTTAGAAACTATGCGATTGTACTTCATGATGCAGATATTATGATATACGATGAAATGATTCCAACAAAACTTATTTACCCAATAGTCGAACCTGAACTTGATTTTAAGTTTAACAAAGGTTACTATGCCCGAGTTAATACCCAAAAAGGAATAATGTATGGTAGAGTATTCAGACTTTTTCTTCATCCGATTTTAGAAGCATTAAACGAGGTGAGAAAAGAATTAGATTTTGTAAAGTTCTTAAAATCGTTTCGTTATCCTATTTCTGGAGAGTTTGCATTAACTAGTGATTTAGCACGTGACGTTAATATACCTGGCAATTGGGGTCTTGAAATTGGAATAATGGCAGAGATGTACCGGAATGTAATTTTAAAAAGAATTTGTCAAACAGATCTGGGATTTTATGATCATAAGCATCAAAAAATTGGTGCCGAAGATAAAGGCTTAATAAAGATGAGTAGCGACATTTTAGAAACTTTACTCCGAGTCTTAATTGAAGAAGATCATATACAAATTTCCGTGGAATTTCTAATCTCTTTAAGAGTTCTATATCAAAGATGTGCCGAAGATTGTATTAGAAAATACCATGCTGATGCACATTTTAATGGCTTAAAGTATGATAGGCATACAGAAGAAAACATGGTGGAGAAATTTAGCAAACAGATTATGACAGCTGGATGCCGGTATTTGGATAAACCAGTCGGTACACGTATACCTGATTGGCTAAGGACAATTTCCGCACGAAAAAAAATTAGAGAACAATTACTCGATGTAATAATTGTTGATAATGAAAAATAGGAAAGATATTGATGAATCAGGATTGGAATAAAGAAGTAACTCTTAAACAGGAAATAGTTGAAAAATGTAAGCAAATGAAACCGATAGATATACTTGTTGGTGTTTTATGTAAAGACGTTGAGGCTACTATTTTAAATGTTTTAAATGTAATA
>DAOWFO010000025.1 GCA_030637965.1 Thermoplasmata archaeon | reverse complement strand
TCGGTTTTATTTTTGTGATTAATCCCTTTATTTTAATCATTATCTCATCTAATGTTAAATTTTTACATCTAATTGGATTTGAATCTACCATCAACCTATTTTTCAAATGGACGAAGTTGTGTTTGAGTTTTTTGTCAATCAGTTCTAATTCTATAAATCCTTTTTGATTACCTGCATCTGCAAAGGTTAAACCTTCTGTAGAACCAGCATAATAAGCATTTTTAGATAGTTGGATATATTTATGATAATGACCAAGAGCTATATAGTCAAAATCTGAATTAAGATAATCTGCTGGTATCATAAGTTCGTTGAATTCATTCATTGTAAAATCCTTTATACCTTTTACACTTCCATGAGTAATAAAAATATTATAATCTGATGATGAATCAGGGTATATTTCACCTAGATTGTCTTTATATTCTTCCTTTGATGATGTTTGGGGGAGAGCATGGATATTTATACTTTCTTTATTCATTGTAAATGATAAGGTTTCGTATTTAGCATTATATATCGGATAGACATTATCAATATGATCAAATATACTGAAAATGTGACCTGTTTCTTTGAGTTTTGGATGTTCGTGATTTCCATCGACAATTACTACTGGAATGCCTTGTTTTGATAGGTTTAGAATTTGTCTAATTGCAAATGTTATTGCTCTATTGTTTGGTCTTACTGAATCAAATAGATCGCCAGCGTGAAGGACAAGATCAGGTTTTGATTTAATCGCATAGTCTATAAACTGTTTAAAGGCAAAGTAATTGTCCATCTCTCGTTGATTTATACTCTCCTCTGTAACCTTACGATAGGCTGAATAGCCTAAATGCGTATCAGCTAAATGTAAAATCTTCATATTATCATTGTCTGCGTTTGAGTTTTATAGAAGCAACATCACAAGCTAATGTCATAACATCTAATGTTGGTGCAATTGGTGGTGCATATGCTGTTTCAAGATTCCTAAAAGTATCTACATCCATTTCATTTAGAACGGCACAAGCAAGAGTGTTTATACGTTGTGCAGCGTTGCTTCCAACAGCTTGAGCAGCATGTATGCAACCTGTTTTTTTATCTATTATAACCTTTATAGTAATTGATTTACCACCTGGATAATAATCTGGAAGTGAATGACCTTTAAATCTTCCGGAAATTATTGAACTATTTTCGAGATTTTTTATTGATGGTCCAACAGATGCTAATTCAATGTTGAAAAATTCTGATGTACATGTCTGTAAAAAACCTTTTTTCAATCTATAGTTGCCACCAGCAGCATTTATTCCTGCTGTAATTCCCTGACGGACGACAATACTCCCTAAACCAATAGAAATCGGTTCTTTAGTAACAAAATCCAAGTATTCAGTACAATCACCAACCGCAAAGATATCTTTCATCGAAGTTTCAGATTTATCATCTACAATAATACCGCCAGTCTTACCTATTTTACAACCAGCTTTTTTTGCAAGCGATATCTCAGGTTTAGTTCCAGTAGCAATAATTAATAGATCTGTATCCACAATTTTTTCTTCAGATGTTTTAATATTTTTTATGAAAATCTTTTTTATTTTTCTGTCCTTACTTTCAATTTTTATAGCTAAATATCCTGTATATAACATTATTTTTTCAGAGATTGCCTCCTGGACAATATTTGACATATCTTTATCAAGAGTGTTTGGCAACACAGTAGACATTGATTCTACAACAGTAACGTCCATCCCGTCCTTATGTAAACAATCTGCCATCTCAAGACCAATTAGTCCAGCACCAATAATGGTAGCTTTCTTACCTTTTTCAATAAATTTAGAAATTTTTTTAGCATCATCAATAGTTCGAAGAGCATAAACTCCTTCGACTAATTCTTCTCCTATCTTAATATTTTGAATTGGTGGAACTATTGGTTTAGAACCAGTTGAAATAATCAATGAATTGTATGGTTTCTCTACAATGATATTTCCTTTTTTGGCAATAACTAACTTGTTTTTTACATCAATTTGATCTACCTTTGTTTCCATAAGAAGGTTAATATTTGCCTTTTTAAACCATTCTTCTGAAAATTCTATTAGATCATCAAATTCTGGAATATTTCCAGATAGAACATAAGGAAGACCGCATTTAGAATACTGTGGATATTTACCTTTTTCAAATACAACTATATTTGAATTTCTATCAGTTTTACGAGCGAATTGCGCTGATGTTCCGCCTCCTGCGCCACAACCAATAATCGCTATATTTTTATATTGATTCACCTGAAACCCCATTCTGTTTAATAGTATCTTTTTTTTAATGTTTTTGATTGATTTAAAAAATTAAAGAGATTGGTATTTTTTTATTTTTTTTGTTTATAGCAAAATGAACATTATAAGAAACCTAATAATAACGATATAAAAAAAGATATTAAATGATTTAAATCAAGATTATATTTTACAGTAAGAAGAATGGTTCCTTATTCTTCCATCTTTGATTCTTTTGTTTTCTTTTTCTTGGATGGTTTATCTTTTTTAGATTCTTTTTTTATCGCTGCTGTATCAATAGTTATCTTCTTTTCGGTATGTTTATCCTTTTTTTTCTCTACTTCAAGATTAGTTTCTTTAACTACCTCTTCCTTTGTTTCTTCGAGTTTTTCTTTTTGTTGTAATTTTTTGGGGATTTTTTCTTCTTCAACAGGTGGTTCTTTCTCTTCTTCAACAGGTGGTTCTTTCTCTTCTTCAACAGGTGGTTCTTTCTCTTCTTCAACAGGTGGTTCTTTCTCTTCTTCAACAGGTGGTTCTTTCTCTT
>DAOWFO010000001.1 GCA_030637965.1 Thermoplasmata archaeon | reverse complement strand
CTATATTATTTCCAGCTCCAATGAAAAAAGTTTCACTAGTTTTACATCAAAACTATGTAGAAAATGTTATAAAAAATCTTCATGAAGCTGGATTAATGGAAATAATCGACATTTCTTTAAATGAGCAAGAAATATCGGAGGGATTTGAAAAAGCTCCGATGCATTCCGATTCAGGTTTATGTACAAATTATGAATTGAGATTAACTCGATTAATTGATATATTAAAAAGAATTAGATTAAAAAAGAGTGGCATAAAAGCCATTCTTCACCCCAAATTACCAGAGATAACAACGGTTGAAGATAATTATATTGAAGACATATATTCTCTTACAGAAGGAATACTTGGAGAAATTGAAAAAGGAATAATTGATAAAGAGAAAAAGATAAATGAGATTGTCGAGAAAATTGAGGATATATCTCTTAATATAAAATCACTTAATTATATTAAAGATTTTGACTTTGATATTTCAGATATTGGTAAAACTGATTATGTCATTGTTAAAGTTGGTAAAACATATGATCTCTCAGCATTAGAAAGAGAGATAAATAACTTGGATAAAGCAACTATTTACTATAAACAGTTTGGAAAAGGTAAAAAAGTTGAATGGAGTGTGCTGATAGCTGCGCATATTTCGGAAGAAGATAAAATTGAAAAGATATGCAGAGAAAAAATAACAGAGTTTGATCTAAAAAAACTCGTAGGAACACCAGAAGAAGCTTTAAAATCTCAAATAAAAGAGAAGAAAAACCTTAACAAAGAAAAAAGACAAATAATTTCTAACTTACGTGATACTGCAGAGAAACAGTTGCATGAATTATTAGTCCTCCGTGAACAAATAAAACTTGAAAGAATAAGAAAAGAAATTTCTAAAAATTTTACACAAACTAATTCTACCTATATTATTGAAGGTTGGGTTTTAGAAAAGAATGAAAATGACTTACAAAAGTTGGTTTCAAAGGTTTCTAAAGATCATGTTATTTGTAATTTTGAAAAACCTTCACAAAATCCAGATAATCCTCCAACTTACATGGAAATGCCAAAATGGGCAGGATCCTTTAGAACTCTTCTTGAATTGTTTGCAACTCCAAAGTACAATGAGATTAATCCAGCAATAATAATGGGTATTTTTTTCATATTGTTCTTTGGTATAATGCTTGGCGACATAGGCTATGGCCTTATAATTTTCTTTCTTTCATTATTTGGATACTTCAAATTTTCAAAATATAATACTATGATTAAAGACTGGTCATTTTTAGGTATATGGCTGGGTATGACAACAATAATTGTCGGACTAATAACGAATAGTTTCTTTGGGGATCTAATACCTCGCTTTATTTTTCAAGACGTAAATCAAACTCTTTATAGTATTACAATCGGTGGAATCCATTTTCCTATTGAACCTATACGTGACCCTCTAACTATCCTGATAGTAGCATTAATTTTTGGTTTAATTCATCTTAATGTAGGGATTTTATTAGCCATCTACCAGTGTTATAAAAATAAAGATTATAAATCTTTAATAACAAAACATTTCACATGGATACTTCTTCAAATTGGAGGAGGAGCATTAATTGGCGAAATGTTGTTACATATTTGGATATTGGGAGCAGTAGAATTTTATATCTCAATAATTTTCGTAATTATTGGCATTATCTTATTATTATTAAATGCTGGGCCACTGGGTTTATTTGATATTACAGGTTTTATTGGTGACTGGTTATCCTATGCAAGATTACTTGCACTTGGTCTTGGTACTACAGGAATGGCACTTGCATTTAATGTAGTGGGAGAAATAATTCCTGATATAGTACCAGTTGTAGGGGTAATATTAGTACCAATAATTCTAATTGTTACACATCTTGCAAACCTTGGCATACAAACACTTGGTGCAGGAGTTCATTCTCTTAGGCTTCAATATGTTGAATTTTTCAATAGGTTTTATGAAGGAGGAGGAGAAAAATTTAAACCATTCTCAATTAAGAGAAGATATACCAAAATTAAAGAGATAGAATAAATAAAAAATGAATAATAGGAGGCAGAAAATGAAGAATGGAAAAATTAAAAAAAGAGCAGCAATAGTAATAATGGCAATTATAGCACTAACTATGACAGTAGGAATTGCTTCAGCAGAGCCTTTAACAGGAAAAGAAGGAGAAACTCAATCAATGATCATAATTGGTTGCGCACTTGCTATGGGAATAGCAGGGATAGGATCTGCAATGGGTCTAATGCTGGCTGGAACATCTGCAGTAGCAGTAACCGGTGAGAAACCTGAACTATTCGGTAAATGTCTAATCTTTCAAGTATTGCCAATGACACAAGCAGTTTATGGTCTGCTAACCGCAATTCTATTAATGATGGGGGCAGGATTACTGGGAGGAAGCGGGGCAGATTTAACCAATCCAATGCTTGGAGTATCTGCAATTGGAATAGGTCTTGTTGTTGGACTTACTGGTATATCAGCTGCTAATCAAGGTATGGTTGCTAGTGCATCCATTTCAGCTACTGCAAGAAACCCAGATGTTGCTGCTAGAGGAATAATATATACTGTAATGCCAGAAACTATTGCAATCTTTGGATTGCTTGTAGGAATACTTCTGATGACTGGATTAGGATTACTATAAACAGGAAAGAACATGTCAGTAGAGAAAATAATTGAACAAATTAAGAAAGATTCTAATAATGTAGTAGAACAGATACTTAAAGAAGCAGATAAACAGGCTAATAAGATTGTTAACAATGCAATAAGTAAAGCGAAAAAGGAATCTAGAGAAATTCTTACAAATGGTAAGAAACAAAGTGAAAGTATAAAAAAAATTCTGGTTTCAAAAGCTAATCAAAACTCGAAAAGAAAGATTATCAAAGTAAGGGAATCAATAATTGAAGAATGTTTTGAAAAAGCACAACGTAAATTAATAAAACTTGAAGATGAAAAATATAAAAAACTTATTACTAAATTAATAAAAAATGGAAGCAAAAAACTAGGAGGAAAGTGTACAGTTAAAACTTCAAGAGATATTGACAAAAAGATTGCAGATGAACTTGGAATAAAAGTAACCGAAAAAATTGATGCTACTGGTGGAATAATCCTAAAATCAATAAATGGCAAAATAACTTTAGATAACACATTTGAGGGGATTTTGGAACGAGAAAAAGACAGAATCAGAATAAAGGTAGGAAAACTACTTTTCTCTTGATAAGGAGTGGAAATAATTGTTTGAGATGTTATTTGACCCATATAACTATCCTTTCTGGATTTTCATAATAGTTATATTAGTAGGAGCCATGATAGTCATCTCTCGCCCTTTTTCTACATACGTCAAATTTGCATATCCTAATGCAAAATTCGAAGCAGTTGGAAATCCATTCATTAAAGAAAAAGAATTAAATAGATTATTTGACAGTAAAAATCTCCATGAATTCAAGGATTCATTAAATGCAATGAAAGATTACAATATTATAGGTGAAAATACACAAGAAATTCAGCAATCCCTTGATGATGCTTTAATTCAAACTATAAATTTATCCAAAAAAGACAATTCAAAAAAAATGTATAATTTTTATAACACTTATCTTGATAAAATTGATATATATATAATTAAAAACACCCTCAAGAATAAACTATATGATGAAAAAATTGATGAAGTTATCATTGACAGAGCTATTTTACCAAAAACAAAAAGTTTATTGAAAGAACTTATTACCAGCGAAAAAGAAAAAATTCCTGAATTACTAAAAAACTACGGTTTTGGGGAAGAAGTCACTAATGCAGTTTCAAATGTTGAAATTGATTTATTATCTTTGGATACTGCAATAGATAAATACATTATTTGCATGTTCCAAAAGGTTAAAGTTCCACACAATTGCGAACAAGGAAAAAATAAATTCATTAAAAGAATGATTGATATAATTAACATTAAAAATCTATTAAGAGCAAAACAACTATCATATGACGAAAAAACATGCATGAATCTTTTTTTAGGTGATGGACAGGAAATATCATCATGGAAATACGAAGAAATGGCACAAACAGATCAAGTATCTCAGATAATTTCCAGTCTCGAAGGAACTTCATATTTTGATATTTTAAAAGATTCCATAGAGGAATACAACAAAGAAGAATCCGTTCAAGTTTTAGAAAATTCACTTGATCGTTTATTTTTAAAATTTGTAGAGGACATCTCAATACAAAATTATGTTAACATTGGACCTACCATAAGATTCCTTATTTCAAAAGAGTTTGAAATAAGGAATCTTAAAATAATTGCAAAAAGTATAGATGAAAACATTCGATTAGATACTATTAATAAATTTTTTATTAAGGAGGCAAGCTAATGAAACTAATAGGTATCTGTGATAAGGATACAGCAGTCGGTTTACGGCTTGCTGGAATTAAAGACCTGTATATTCCAAATGGAAATTTAATTAATATTTGGAATGAAATATCTGAAAGAAATGATATTGGTGTTATTTTTATTACTGAAAAAATAGTAGAAGATATTTATGACAGGTTATACGATTATAGATTAAGGAACATCCTTCCCATTATTGTAGAAATACCAGATAAGAAGGGACGTAGAAGAGATCATTTGGATTATATTTCAAATTTAATAAAAAAGGCAGTTGGAGTTGAAGTTATTAAATAAATATATATAGAGGCGATAATAAATGTCAAAAAAAATCCTTAAAGGAAAAATTGTCAGAATATCTGGCCCAGTAATTGAAGCAAACAGTATGCGCGGAGCAAAGATGTACGATGTTGTTAGAGTTGGTGATGAGAATCTCATTGGTGAAATAATTCGTTTAAATGAAGATGTTGTAACTATTCAGGTTTATGAAGATACTAATGGTTTAAAGCCAGGAGAAAAAGTAGTTTCAACAGATATGCCTTTATCTGTTGAATTAGGGCCAGGACTATTGACAAATATCTATGATGGTATTCAAAGACCTCTACCAACAATTTATGATGAAACGGGAGATTTCATTGAGCGTGGTGTAGAAACAAATGCAATTGATAGAAAGAAAAAATGGCATTTCAAACCAACTATCAAAGCAGGTGATAAGGTAAAAGGTTGTGACATTCTAGGAGAGGTACAGGAAACCTCAATTATTTTACATAAAATCATGGTTCCTCCAGATATTGAAGGCACATTGTTATCAATAGAAAAAGAAGGTAAATTTACTGTTGAAGACGATATTGCAATTATTAAAACAGATCAAGGTAATTTAAAACTTCAAATGCTTCAAAAATGGCCGGTAAGAAAAGCTCGACCTGTAAAAGAAAAATATGATCCATCAATTCCACTAATTACTGGGCAACGAGTTATTGACACATTTTTTCCAGTAGCGAAAGGTGGCACAGCTGCAATACCTGGAGGTTTTGGAACAGGAAAAACTGTAATGCTTCATCAACTTGCAAAATGGAGTGATGCACAGGTTGTTATCTATGTAGGTTGTGGTGAACGAGGAAACGAAATGACCGATGTTCTAAAGGAGTTCCCAGAATTAAAAGATCCAAAGACTGGTGAATCATTAATGAACAGGACTGTACTTATAGCTAACACATCTAATATGCCTGTTGCTGCCCGTGATGCAAGCGTCTATACTGGAATTACAATTGCAGAATACTATAGAGATATGGGTTTTGATGTTGCACTTATGGCAGATAGTACCTCTCGTCTTGCAGAAGCTATGAGAGAAATTTCTGGTAGGCTTGAAGAAATGCCAGGTGAAGAAGGATATCCTGCATATCTTGCATCAAGACTTGCAGAATTTTACGAAAGAGCAGGTAGAGTTAAACTTCTAGGTTCCAAGGATAAAGAAGGTTCCGTATCAGTTATGGGAGCTGTTTCACCACCTGGAGGAGATTTCTCAGAACCTGTGGCACAAAATACTCTGCGGATTGTAAAAGTATTCTGGGCACTTGATTCAGATTTAGCAGATAGGAGACACTTTCCTTCAATTAATTGGCTTAAATCATATTCTCTCTATCTTGATGAGATAAGCTCTTGGTGGAACAAAGATGTTGGTGAAAATTGGCTTCAATTAAGAAACAAAGCAATGGCATTACTGCAAAAAGAATCAGAGCTCCAAGAAATCGTGAAACTTGTAGGACCAGATGCCCTTCCACCCAAGGAACGTGCTCTACTTGAAAGTGCAAGAATGATAAGAGAGGATTTTCTTCAACAGAGTGCATTTCACGATATTGACACATATTGTCCAGAAAAGAAACAATATGAAATGTTGAGAATTATGTCAAAATTTTCAGATTTAATACAGAATGCCGTAGAAAAAAATGTTCACATGGATGATATCATATCCATAAAATCACGTGAGAGTATTGCTAGGATGGGGACTGTTCCTAACAAAGACTTTGAAAAAAGATTCGAAAAAGTGGAAAATGATCTGGAAAATGAAATTGAATCTCTTATACGGGAGGTAAAATAAATATGAGCAATAAAGACATAGAATACACAACAGTATCTGAGGTTGCTGGTCCATTGATGATAGTTGATGGTATTAAAGATGTTGCATACAATGAAATTGTAAAAATTAAAACATCGTTTGGTGAAGAACGCACAGGTCAGGTTCTAGAGGCGTTCACAAACAAAGTAATAGTCCAGGTGTTTGAAGGTACGAAAGGATTGGATACTGAAAAAACATCGGCACGATTCATTGGGGAAACTATGAAACTGGGCATCTCAAAAGATATGCTTGGAAGAGTATTTGATGGGACTGGTAATCCAATCGATGATGCACCACCAATAATACCTGAAGATAGAAGAGATATAAATGGTAATCCAATAAATCCCTACGCAAGAGAATATCCTAGAAAATTTATTCAAACAGGCATTTCAACGATTGATGGATTAAATACTTTAGTTCGTGGTCAAAAATTACCTCTCTTTTCAGGTTCTGGTCTTCCCCATAATAATCTTGCCGCTCAAATTGCTAGACAAGCAAAAGTAATTGGAAAGAAAGAGAAATTCGCAGTTGTTTTCTGTGCAATGGGAATAACATCAGAAGAAGCAAATCTTTTCATTAAAGATTTTGAAAATACAGGTGCATTAGAAAGAACAACAATGTTTTTAAATTTAGCTGATGATCCAACGATTGAGCGGATTATATTACCTCGTATGGCGCTTACTTGCGCTGAGTATCTAGCCTTTGACCTTGATATGCAAGTTCTCGTAATACTTACTGATTTAACTAACTATGCAGAAGCTTTACGTGAAATCGCAGCAGCCAGAGAAGAAGTACCTGGAAGAAGAGGATATCCCGGTTATATGTACACAGATCTTGCAACTATTTATGAGCGGGCAGGTAGAATTAAAGGTAAAAAAGGTTCAATAACCCAGATACCATTGCTAACAATGCCTGATGATGATATTACTCATCCAATACCAGATTTAACTGGATATATTACAGAAGGACAAATTGTCTTAGAAAGGGGGCTTCACAAAAAGGGTATTTATCCCCCTATTGCAGTTCTACCATGTCTATCACGTCTTATGGATAGAGGTATTGGTAAAGACAGAACACGTGAGGATCATGCAGGAGTTTCAAATCAATTGTATGCAGCTTACGCAGAAGGATGCGATCTTAGAGATCTAGTAGCAATTGTAGGGGAAGATGCCTTGTCTGAAAGGGATAGAAAATTTCTGAAGTTTGCAGATGAATTTGAGAAGAGGTTCGTTGCACAAGGTGATCATGAAGATAGGAGTATAGAACAAACTCTTACAATTGGATGGGAACTATTTTCATCCTTACCTACTTCTGAACTTAAAAAAATAGATGAGAAATATATTAAAAAATATCTACCAAAAGTAGAAAAAATTAGAAGTTAAGATGGCTGAGCAATTACTTGAAGGCGTAAACCCAACAAGAATGGAACTTCTTGAAATTCGTAAAAAACTAATATTAGCCGAGAAGGGTCATAAACTATTAGAAGAAAAAAGAGATGCTTTAGTTGAAAAATTTTTTGGTATTATCGATAAAAGGAATCAATTATCTAAGAGACTTGATGAAGATTTTACAAGTGGTTTTCTTTCCCTTTTACATTCTCAAATGATAATGGGAGAAAAAAAGGTAGAAGAAACTTCCCATCAAACTAAAAATATTGGTGAAATATCATTTGAAAAAGAAAATATAATGGGAGTTAAAATTCCTGCAATGAATAAAGATACTATAAAAATTAGTAATAATCCTTTATATAGTTTTACTGAAACATGTTCAAAACTTGACGATTCTCAAAAAAAATTTAGCGAATTGTTATTAAATTTATTAGATCTTGCAGATTTAGAAGGACGTATTAAAAGTTTAGCAGTTGAAATTGAAAAAACAAAACGAAGGGTTAATGTGTTAGAGAATAATCTTATTCCTAAGTTATATGCTACACGGAAATACATTGAAATGCAACTTGAAGAACGTGAGCGAGAGGATTTTTTTAGAAGAAAGCGAATTAAAGCTATAATGGAGTCTAAAAAAGTTTAATATGATTTCATTGGATGATGATCCCATATTGGGAAGGTTTTTTGATACTCCTGAAAAAAAAGCTAAGTGGCTTGTTCGCATAAAAATAGCATATATTATTTGGATAATATTTATAATAATAGGAATTGTAACAATATTTTTTTATTATTTTTTAACACCATAGAATAAATGTAAACACATTTTCTCCCAAAAAATTCTATAACAAATAATAAACTTTCATTATAAACTAATATAAATTTGGCGAAATCTGGATAAGAATGAAGTTATCATTAAAAAATAAAATTATTCATTTCTATATCCATAAAATTAATTTTTAATTTTTTAACCATATACTCCATTTTTTTACATCACCATATATACCTTTTCTATTTAACTTAAAAGTATTTATTATATAATTATTACCTGATATGAGCATTATTTAAAATTAATTATGAATGCTAAAACATTAAATTGAATTATTCATTAAAATATTT
Organism: Thermoplasmata archaeon; assembly: GCA_030637965.1. Lineage (GTDB taxonomy): Archaea > Thermoplasmatota > E2 > DHVEG-1 > DHVEG-1 > DAOWHD01. Next base: position 297 of record DAOWFO010000001.1, on the reverse strand, counting down.
ATTTTGAATATTTCGAAAACATTATATCTGGGTAATTAGTACAATCTTTTATGTATGCTTTATCAAAAGCATTTATACTAATTATTATTTTCATAACTGCTATATGGTTATTTTTTGGATATATTTTTTACACATATTTTATTGAAAATAGTGAACAAAACATTCCATTTTTATATATAGTAATATTATTAATTGTAGGATATATTATTACAATAGGTATAGGTATTTCAATAATTTATGAGAAATTTCTATGGAAACATTATTGACAATAAAAGTTAATTTTTTTATATTTTTGAT
>DAOWFO010000050.1 GCA_030637965.1 Thermoplasmata archaeon | reverse complement strand
TACAATTTTCACCAATAACACTTTTGAATATAACAACTTCTTTCTCAATTCTTACATTGTCATAAACAATTACTGAATCCAGTCTTGATTTATTTCCAATATAAACATTATTACCTATACAACAATTGTTCAACTTTCCAAATATTTCAGAGTTATCCCCAATAAAGTTATCAATTTTTTTCTTTCCTATAAGGAAGCTATGTACATTGATATAGCTGCTGATGCGACCTATATCCATCCAATAACCTTCAAATTTAAATCCAAAAAACCGACCAGTATCATCGATTATCTTAGGGAAAATCTCTTTTTCCATAGAGATTAGGCGGCCTGTCTCAATAAAATCTAAAACTTCTGGTTCCAATAGATAAGCACCAGCATTAATAAATTTTGATGGGGCATCTTCTTGCCTGGGCTTTTCAATAAAACCAACAATTCTTCCATTGTTTTTTATATCTGCTACACCAAATTCGGTAACATTTTCTACAGGCCATAGAGATATTGTAGATACTGAATTGTTTTTCTCATGAAAATTGATCATTTTATTAAGATTAAGCGAGCATATTATATCACTATTTAACACAAAGAATCGTCCAGTTAGATGTTTTTCTGCAAATTTTACAGCCCCACCTGTTCCAAGGGGTATTGGTTCATCATTGACGATAATGTCCTTTCCAAAATTATTCTCTTTGAAATATTTTTCAATCTGATTTTTTCGATAATTTACAGCAACAATTACCTTATCTACCGCTTTTGGTAAATTTTCTATTAAATAAGATATCATAGGTTTGTTTAATATCGGTAACAGTGATTTTGCCCTTGTATATGTTAGAGGTCTTAGCCTTGTACCAAATCCACCTGCAAGAATTATTGCTTCCATTATAGTTACTCCTGATAATCATTTCAGATAGAGCTTTTGTTTGACTAATAAATCTTTCTAATTAAATTTATAAATTCTTTTATTTCACAAGGAAAAATACATAATGGAAAGACTTATAAACAAATTAATTAGTGTATTTATTGATATTAATGGGAGTTGATGAGACAAAAACCGAAGTGGAAACCAGTAGAATGTTTGTTGATAATAGCAATCTACTATCCTCTGATGAAGAATTAGCTTTACATATTATGCATAGATTTAATATTGACCTAGATACAATAGAATCTATGCCCGCTTTTGATAAAACTTTAAAACAAATGTTTTGTAATGATGAAGAAAAATAACATCTAGTTATTAGTTTGCATATATTTCAAACTTTTTACGAAATACATATAAGAGTATTTTAGATTTGGGAGATTGTGGGACATGAGTAACATAGAAAGATTATATTCAGATAGAGCAGGAAAAATGAGAAAATCTGTTATACGTGAATTACTTAAAGTTGCTCAGGATCCTGAAATAATATCATTTGCAGGTGGCCTACCAAATCCAAAATCCTTTCCAATAAATGATTTGGTGGGAGTTATAAAATCTGTTTTAGAAGATCATGGGGATGATGCTCTTCAATATGGAACCACACAAGGTGTTAAAGGACTTAGAGAAATCATTGCAGAAAGAGCATATAAGGAAGGCATAGATACAACTGCAGATAATATAATTATCACATCTGGATCACAACAAGCCCTCGATACGGTTGGTAAATTATTTCTAAATCCTGGTGATACTGCACTTGTTGGATTGCCTACATATTTAGGTGGAATAAATGCTTTTAAAAGCTATGAGAGCAATTTAACGGGTATCCCTCTCGATAAAGACGGCATGCAAGTTGATATACTGGATGAAACCATTAAAAAATTATTAAAGAATGATATCACCCCAAAGTTCATCTATGTCGTACCAACATTTCAGAATCCTGCAGGAGTAATAATGCCAGAATCAAGAAGGAAAAATCTTATCGATATAGCAAATGAATATGATATAGTTATTATCGAAGATGACCCCTATGGAAAACTCGCTTATGATGTCCCTCATGTGAAACCAATTAAAGCTTTTGATGATGAAGGGCGTGTTATTTATATTTCTACTTTCTCAAAGATACTTTCTCCAGGTTTCCGCCTTGCATGGACAATTGCATCTGACAAATTAACAAGAAAAATGATAATTTGTAAACAGGCATTAGATCTCTGCACAAACACGTTTACCCAATTTATCGTAAGAGAGTTTATAAGACGTGGTTCTTTAGATTTGCATATTCTGAAAATATGTGAAATGTATAAACCAAAACGTGACATCATGATGGAGGCCCTAGAAAATTATTTTCCTGAAGGATATTTATGTAATAAACCTAAAGGTGGGATGTTTGCATGGGTCACCTTACCCAAAGGAATAGATACTGAAATCTTGTTTTTAGATGCTATAAAAAGCAAAGTAGCATATGTACATGGAAAAGCTTTTCATGTCGATGATGGTGGTAGCAGTTCCATGAGGTTAAACTTTTCATATTCTTCTAATGATCAAATTGGGGAAGGCATAAAAAGACTTGGGAATGTTATTGAAAAAAAACTTGAAACTTTAACTGTTTAAAAAAATTCGTACATATACAGATAAAAAAATAATTTATATGTAGATGTTAAAATAGTATGATTTATTTCATTTTTAGGTCATATAATAGAAAAT
>DAOWFO010000032.1 GCA_030637965.1 Thermoplasmata archaeon | reverse complement strand
CTAACTGATTTTGTGTTTATTCTCTTAGCAAAGCTTTCTAATGCCTCTTCTACACTATTTCCCCATGATATTTGTTGAGCAATTTTCTTTATTTCTTCGGTAAGTAATCCATAGCTTCCCTTAGATGTAAAAAGAATTGCTTTTGTGAAAGTCATTCCAGCACGTCGGGATGCAGCAAGATCTCTAATAAAATCAGGAAATATTGAATCAATTTTATAAATGCGTCTATAGTGAAGATATTCAAACATACCATATATTCCAGTTCCCGATAAAATAGCAAAAATTATAAAATCAATGGCGGAACCAAAGCCTATTATTCCTAACAAAGACAATAATGCTAAGATAAGGAAAATGGAAATAGAAATACCAGCACATGTATTGACTATAATTTTAGTTAGATTTCCTGCAACAATTAAACCTTTTATCCCACTTAATTTTGGAATCTCTACCATTTGATATCACGCCTCCATTGACATAGCTCTAATAACATAACTAAATCCTAAATGAATCATGGGAACAACTAGAAATATTAGTACATAAAGAAAATTTAATTGACTAGCATCCCCACTAATTATCATCATAATTGGAATAACGATGAAAAGAAGAAGTACCCCTGCAACAGCAGCGGTAACGTAACTTTCAGCCATGATACTTAGGGTTTCAATGAACTGTTTTTGATTCTGTCTATTCTCAATCATAAATTGATTGGCCTTTGCAACAAAATAAGATTTTAAAGAACCTCCTGATGTGACAGTTACTATCAATCCCTGTAAAAATTCTTGAAATTTTTCTGACGGTGTTCTGTTCATATTATTTTTAATTGCTGTGAGAATATCAGTTCCCAGTAATGCAACATCACGATAGATCCATGATGCTTCTTCCCTAATCTCACCATAAATCTCCTGTTTTGACAGGCTTTTAAAAATCTCTGTCGGTGTAACTCCGGCAGATGACATCGCTGATACGAAATTAAGAGCATAAGGAAGATTTTGATCTATTTTTTTCCCACGAGACTTTGCTGTGAAACCGGGAATTTGTAATGAAATGAGATATATACATACACCAATTAGAACTGAAAGAAATAAAAAAAATCCTGTCATTATATTGTTCAAATATATGTCAATCGATGGTAATATGATAAAAACCAGAATGGATAGAGCTACAAATGAAATAATCATTCCGAGAATGGAATATAGAATTGTTACGGATAGATATACTGCACCTCTAATTTCGCTATGAGCGGATTCTAAATCATGTTCAAGTTTTTCATTAACTTTTTTTTCAGCAAATTTTTTAAACCATTTATATGCGAGTTTATGTGTTTTTTTTAAGGTCATTTTATCCCTCTTTTTATTTTTCTTTTTATTAGAAAAAAGCCTGAATTATTTTTTACCTTCCCATTATTTATATTAGGATCATCCTCGTTATCATTTTCCTTTTTGTTAAATATTTGTTCAACCTCTTCAACTCTCTCTACTTTTATTGGGGTAGGTTCCATTTTTTCAATTTCATATCTTAGATTTTCCCTTATAAATTTTATAAATTGAGCAGGTTTTTCGGTATAAGAGGAAACCATTTTTGCAAAATCTTTAAATTTTCTGATGTCGTTCTTATGCATCCATTTGAGTACTTCTACCCTTCTTTCCATTTCTTGTTTCATTTCTGTCTTGTCCATATCTGTTTGAAGTCGAATACGTTCTAAAATGTAGCTTTTTCCCAAATAAACGAACTTATCATCAACAGGATCCCATTGGAATACCTCATTGGTTAGTACCTCATTTGTTTGAGGATCTATATCTACGATTTCTATAATTTGTTTGCATCTCCTGACATTTTTATCTTTTCTTTTTGTATTTGTTTGTAAAAGGACAATATCTAAAGATTGTAACATGGGGCGCGGTACATTGATTGGTTTTCCTTCTAATCTATGTATTAGAGATTTTGTAGAATCAGCATGAACTGTTGAATATGTTGTATGTCCCGTGGCCATTGCCTGAAATAGGACATAAGACTCTCTACCACGTATTTCCCCAACTAAGATATATTCTGGTCTTTGTCTTAAGGCTGCTTTCATTAAGTCAAATAGATCAATCTCACCTGTTAATCTACCTCCCACAATCTCACCAAATCCAGAACGAGCAACCCCTGGAATCCAATTACTGTGTGAAAGATTAATTTCTCTTGTTTCTTCAATTGAGACTATCTTTGACTCACGAGGAATGAATAACGCAATTGCATTTAAAACGGATGTTTTTCCTGATGCTGTACCACCAGCAATAAGTGCGTTAACACCATGTTCAACAGCTATCCACATGTATGCAACTATTTCTGGAGACATACTGTTATACTCTATCAAATCTGTTGGTGTAATAGGGTCTGAACGGAATTTTCTAATTGTAAATGTTGAACCTTTAGTAGTTATTTCACTACTTAGAGTCATTTGGATTCTTGATCCGTCAGGCATTGTTGCATCGAGCATTGGTTTCGCAATAGATATGTGCTTACCACATTTTTGGGAAAGTTTAACTACAAAAGATGAAAGTTCATCCTCATTAGCAAATTTTACATTGCTCTTTAATGAACCATATTCTCTATGATATAGAAATACCGGTACTTCTGACCCATCACAGGAGATATCTTCGATATATGGATCTCCCATCAATGGATCTATTTTTCCAAATCCAACAAATTTTCTCTTTATATAGTATAGAAATTTATCCTTTAAATCATCATTAATCAAAATCTCGTGTTCTTTTAATAATTGATCGACTTTGTCTGTTAAAAATACTCCTGCATCCCCTTCGATTTGGTCAAGGCGTGTATCCAATGATTCAATAAGAGCTTTTTGTATATAATCAAGTAATTTCGATTCATCATCCTTCAAAGGGGGTTGGATGACCCAATAATATTTATCAAGAGATTCTAAATTCTTAACAATTTTGACATATTCGTAGGGTTCAAATATTGGATATAATTCAAGTTCCTCTAAATCTTCATCATTTAGTAAAATCTTAACATTATTATCACAATTTGGGCATTTTTTTTCAATTTCTTGATTTGGTTCTCCTTCAACATCAATTTTTGAATTGCATGATGAACATAAAGTAATTGTTTTAACCATCTTAATGTCCTCTATTTTCCTCTTCAATCTTCATCATAATCTTAGAGGGATTATCAATATAATTAGCAACCATGGATGCGACTTTTTTGAATTCTTTAATATTATTATTGGTCATCCATTCCATTAATTTGGCTCTCTTCCTTAATTCATCTGTGATCTCTTCACGACTAAGATCTTTTTGAATTCTTACACGTTCCAATACGTAGCTTTTTCCTGAATAGATAAATTTATCATTAACAGGATCCCAAGAGAATACTTCATTTGTAAGTATCTCCTTTGTTGAAGGATCAATATCAATAATTTCAATAATCTGTTTACATCTTCTTGCTCTTTTATTTTTAACTCGTGAGATTGTTTGAATACATATAACATCTAAAGACTGAAGCATAATACGTGGAATATTTATCGGTTCTCCCTCTAATCTATGTATTAGAGATTTTGTGGAATCAGCATGAACTGTTGAATATGTTATATGTCCCGTGGCCATTGCCTGAAATAGGACATAAGACTCTCTACCACGTATTTCCCCAACTAAGATATATTCTGGTCTTTGTCTTAAAGCTGCTTTCATGAGATCGTACATGTCGATCTCACCAGTTAACTTACCCCCTACAACCTCCCCAAATCCAGAACGAGCAACCCCTGGAATCCAATTACTATGAGGAAGGTTAATCTCTCTTGTTTCTTCAATAGTGACTATCTTTGATTCAGGAGGTATATATAATGCAAGAGCGTTCAAAGTAGAGGTTTTTCCTGATGCTGTACCACCGGCAATAAGTGCATTAGCCCCATATTCAACAGCTAACCACAAATATGCCATCATTTCTGATGACATTGTATTAAACTCAATCAAATCTGATGGAGAGAAAGGATTTTCTTTAAACTTTCTGATGGTGAATGTCGAACCCTTTGTTGTAACTTCGCTACTAAGAGTCATTTGAATCCTTGATCCATCAGGCATCGTAGCATCAAGCATGGGATTAGCAATAGAGATGTGTTTACCGCACTTTTGAGATAGTTTAACGACTAAATCAGAAAGCTCATCCTCATCAGCAAATTTCACACTACTCATTAACGAACCGATATAACGATGATATATGAAAATTGGAACATCAGAATTATCACATGAGATATCTTCAATATTCGGATCTTTCATTAACGGTTCCAATTTCCCAAGTCCAAGAAGTTCCTTTTCAAGAAAGTATGTAATCTCCCTCCTGGATTTTGCATCTAGAATTAATGTATAATCTTCCATTATCAGATCAATTTTTTCTTTTAGATATCTATCTCTGCCCTTAGATTCTAATTCGTTGGTATCAATGTTAAATTTAGATAGAACATCTGTTATCAAATTATAATTTGCCTCATCTTTCTCATTTAGTTCTAATTCAACGACGATATAAAGATTATCAAGAGTATCTGTTCTACGGATTATCAAAGCATAAGCAAATGGTTCTATCAATGGATAAAAATCAAGTTCTTCCCAGGTTTCTTTTTTTGATAATCCTAACTTTTCTAAGGCACTGTTTTTAAGTTTATTTACATATCTTATTTCATCTTCCTTGCTTATAGTAATCTGTTCAGTTTTTTGAGTTTTAAATTTAAATTCATCTTCTTTTGGAACTTTCTTTGTTGGTTTAAAGCCTAGAAATGGTTTTTTATCTTTAGGTTCTTTTATCTTTTCTGTTTCAACCTTAATTTCCTGTTTCTCAATTTGTTCATCAGGTAATTTTTTATCAGTTCCAAGTTCCAGAACTGGTTTTTTATCTTCGATATCAGGCTCCGTTTTTCTCTTCCCAAATAATATTGATCTTTCATCTTTGCTGGTTTTTTGAGTTT
>DAOWFO010000051.1 GCA_030637965.1 Thermoplasmata archaeon | reverse complement strand
GAAAAACTCTTTATGAACACAAGAAAAAACTACAAGAAGAAATTTTAAAATTGAAAAATAAGACCAAAGAAAGACAAAAAACAATTAATAAGCTATACGACAAACTGACAGATTTAAAGAATATTTCATCGGAAATTAATAATGTTAAAACTAAAATAAATGAAATTGAGAAGAAAAAATATAACATCATTAAAAAAATCGAACAAAATAAGACAATTTTAAAAAGCATCAAATCAGATTTTAAGGAAATGGATTCTAAGGGGGATAGAATTAAAAAAATGGGTCCAAATGCAAATTGTCCTACTTGTGATAGAATCCTTGGAAATCAATATAATAAATTGTTAGAAAAATTTGATAAGGAAAAACTCAAAAAAAAGAAAGAAACAGAATCTTTTTCAAAGGAAATTAAAACTGAGCAATTAGAATATGATAAAACATCTCGAGAGGGTCTAGCTCTCAAGAAAAAGATAGACTATTTGCAAAAACAACAGAGGGAAAGAGAAAAAATTGATACAACAATTAAAATTACTTCAGAAGAATTGAAAATTGAAAAGATTGATTTGAAAAATAAATACAAACAGCTGATCAAAATAGGAGATGTAGAGTTTGATTTAAAGGAATATGAATCTGTTAAACGAAAGGTCAAAAAGTTTTATAATAAATATCAAAACTCACTTGATGAACTTGGTAAGAAAAAGGATAATCTTGCGGATATAAAACTACTTTTAGAAAAAGAACAAGGGAAGAAAAAACTCGCTATACATGAGATAAAGAACTTAAATGAGAAGATAAAAGAATTAATAGAATCAAAAAAACGAATAAAGAAGGAAAAAACGAAGGTTCAATACATTAAAATGCTCAGCGATATCATGTCCTCTTTTAGAACAAATTTAATATCAAGGATTAAACCAGCTTTATCATCATATGCTTCTGATTTTTTTTCACAACTCACTGATGAAAAATATCAGGGGATCGAATTGGATGAACAATATAATCTTATGGTTTATGATGGTGGAATTCCATACAATATCGAACGTTTTTCTGGTGGAGAAGAAGATCTTGCTAATCTTTGTCTGCGGCTTGCCATCTCTGAGGTTATAACAGAACGAGCGGGTGGGTTATTTAACTTCATAATATTGGATGAGATATTCGGATCACAGGATATAATACGCCAACAAAACATCATGAAAGCATTGAATGGGTTATCTTCAAAATTTAGACAAATTCTACTTATTACTCATATAGAGGATATTAAAAATCATGTGGAAAACATTATACTTGTAAATGAAACCGAGAATAATATTAGCAGTATAAAATTAGAATAAAAATAAAAGGAAATATAGAGATTGATTATTTTATAAATCTCAGTTTCCTCTTTTTATCTTTCGATTTGGTTTTTTCGTTCCCCTCCTCCTTTTTTAATTCTTCAGTTGAATTATTTGGTGTATCACTTACTGAAGAGGTTGTATTATTCTCCTTTTTTTTTTGCGTTCCAATTGGCGGAGATGTAGAAAACAGTTTGTCAAATATCTCTCTATTAGAATCAAACCATTTCTGCCAACCTTTTGTTTCAACTTTTAGCCTGTTACATTCACTTTCTGTTTCCTCATAAAGTTTGTATAATTTTGTAAGTCGATCTTTTTCCTTTTCATATTGATTAGACAAATCATCGAATTTATCTTTATATTCAGCATATTTTTCATAGTCTTTTAGCTTACCGATCTGCTCTTGGAGTGAATTTATTGTGTTTTCTTTGTTGTTAACATCGTCTTTTAAAGTATCGTTTTCCTCCTCCAGTTGATTATGGATGCTTTTAAATTCGCTAAATCTTTTTTTATAATCATCAAATTGATTGATTTTTTCCTCATTTTCTTTTAATTTTTGATTTAGGGTTTCTACCCTAGAATTGAAATCATATTCCAACTGTTCTTTAGAAGTTTCGGCGTTTTTTGCACGGTCTTCAAATTCCTTAATTTTCTTTTCAGTTTTCGTAAGTTCCTCTTCTTGATTTTTATATGCATCCCATAGTTTTATTAACCTCTCTTTTTCCTTCTCTAGTTCCTCGCTATATTTTTTTGCACCTTGGGAAGCTTCTTCCTTCTTCTTTTCTGCTTCAGTGATCTGCGTCTCAAATTTTTCAATTATTTCATTAATATCTTCTAGATTTCCCACATCCAACATATTCTTTATTCTTAACAAATCCTCAGTATTTTTTGCAAACGAATTTTTAACAATATCAATCTCATCTGCTGCTTGTCGTAACCTTTCTCCAAGAGAAACTAGATTTTCTGCATTTCCTGTTGACATATCTTCATCATCCATTATATCATACCTCCCAACAAATTTAATAACCCAAGAATGAATTTTTTGATATTTAATGATTGTCATAAAATTACCCAATTTTTCAATTTTTGCTTTTTAATAAATCTATTATGAATCAAATAATTTTTTTAATAAGATAAAATATTTCATGAATTTACCGCTAAACTAATAAACTATAATTAACATACCTTTCCTAGGATAGTAACCTAGTTTCTAGGAGGAATGGTTGGATGGGATTATTTGGAAAAACCAGTTTTGCATCTATAATTCATAGGATTTTTGGTAAAAAGCACGCTAAAATAGGTATTTATGGCCCTCCAAATGTTGGGAAAACTACTCTAGCTAATCGTATTCTCCGTGATTGGACTGGAGATATTATGGGTAGTGTATCTGAAATACCTCATGAGACGCGGGTAGCAAAATGGAAAAAAGATGTTAAAGTAGAAAATGGGAATTCATCTTTATTTATGGACATTGTAGATACTCCAGGCATTGCCACTAAAGTTGATTATAAGGAGTTTATGAATACATTTGGTTTAAGTAAAGATGAATCAAAACAAAGGGCAAAAGAAGCTACTGAGGGAGTTATTGAATCGATTAGATGGCTTGAGGATATTGACGGAGTATTGCTAGTTATGGATGCAACACAAGATCCATTTACACAAGTAAATGTAACTATTCTTGGAAATCTAGAGGCACGTAAACTCCCTGTTTTAATAGCTGCAAATAAGATAGATATGGAAGATTCAAGTCCTGCTACATTAAAATCTGCTTTCCCTCAACATCCTGTCATACCAATAAGTGCACTGACCGGATATAATTCAGAAAACCTCTATACGAAAATGGTAAACCATTTCGGGAAAAGAAGAAGGAAAAAAAGGAGGTAAATAAATTGACTAAAAAGAATGAAGGGATCTCAGTCAATCTTGTATCTCGTCAGAAACTAGATGAATTTTCATCTGATGAAAAGTTGAAGTATATTCTAAAGGAAGTTCAAAAGGGAAAAGTGTTAGTATTGGAGCATGGTCTTACTCCAATCGAACAAACAGTACTAATAGAGCATACAATGAAAGAAATCAAACAGGATACTTTTATAGGAATAGAGATAGAGGGTTATGGTGAAGACAAGTTATCGTTCATTCAAAAAATATTAGGCATAATAAAAAAACCCCGTATGACAGTAATAGGCCCTGCCGATTTATTAAAAACAGTACGTAAGGACAGTAATATGATTCAGACAAGAATAATTCCCGGATCTGGAGTCAAATAGAAATGCCTCATCAATGTCTTAAATGTGGTAAAATATTTAGGGAAGGATCATCCCAGCTTTTAAAAGGTTGCCCTGATTGTGGGGGAAATCGCTTTTTCTTTACAAAAAAACCTTTAGATGAAAAGGAAAGGGATGTAATAACTCGTGAGGTAGGTGAAGATATAAACACAAGATTAATTGATATACTAGGTGGAGAAAACAGCGACATAATCGATAAATCTGGTAAATGGATAACAATGAAACCTAAAGATATTCGCAAGGCTATTGAAAAACATCTTCCAGAAGATGTTAGGAAAAAAACGAAGATTCCAAATAATAAAGAGGATATTGAAGTCATATCAGATGAAAAGTATAGGGAGTTGGCTCTTTCAAAATTAAAAAATGAAATGAAAAAGGGTAAAACTCCTGAAACAATAGATATTGAACGATCAGGAAAATATTCAATAGATTTGAAAGGACTTTTGGAAGAAGAACCTATTATAATTCAAAAAGATGGATCTTATACAATACATTTACCTTCCCTTTTCAAGATGATTGATAAAGAAAAGTAGAAGAATAATGATTTATTTATAATCCTAATCGTCTGTGCAATTTTACCACAGCTTCAACTGCAGTTTTTGCTCGTTCTATACGAGCTGCTGCTTGTAGTCGTGTCATCCCAGGTCCAGATATGCCAAGACCAACTGGTTTACTATGTTCGATAGCTAGGTCAGCTATCTTACGAGATGCATGTTGAATAACAATATCGTCATGTTCTGTTTCTCCTTCAATCACTGCTCCAAGTGCTATAACGCCATCAATTTCCTTCCTTTCAAGTAATTTCTTTATACCAAGTCCCATATCAAAAACACCTGGAACTTTTACCGTTTGTGTTACCTCTGCTCCTAGAAATTGTGCATGCTCCTTTGCTCTTTCCAACATCATCATTGTTATGTCATAGTTAAATTCGGAAACAACAGCACCTATCCTTATTTTCTCTCCTTTTGACATTTTTATTCACATCCTAACTATTTAAAGGGCCTGCATCTTGAAATCCTTCCCGCAAACCTTTACCAGCTTTTTTAATTAGTTTTTCTGGTTTAAACAATAAGTCTATTACATTTATTGCATGTTCTCTTGCCCGTTTATCTGCAAGCCATGAAAGTTCTTTAGTATTATCACTTTCATCCTCGTGTACAAACACCTCTATTATATGTTTATTGCAAATAAGCTGTGTTTGTATGAGTCCCATACTTGCTTCATGAGAGCATTGTTTATCAATGGGTTTTGAACCTGGCATACCTAGAGCCATTACAATGTCGCAATTCTTTTCTTCAAATAATTTTTTACATGCTACCGGAAGATCCTTAATTCCCGGAACCGTATATCGAATTATCTTAAAGTCAGTAATATTTGATTTCAATTCATCAATGGCAGCTATTGCCATATCATATCTCGCGAATGTTGTATCGGCAATTCCAATTATTTTCATTTCCCCTCAATTTCTTCCATAATTTTTTGAAATTCATAGGCTGATATAATTTTTGAGATTATTTTACGAGTACCATTAAGGTCATCCATTCCATTATATTTAGGTAATCTAATTACTTGAACTGTTAAATTCCTTTTCTTTAAATCCAGCTTAATATTCTCTGCATTATAGATTTGGTCATATCCAAGTGCAATTACATCTGGTTTTATTTTTTTTACAACTTCATATATATCATCTTTTTGGCCCAGAAAAGCTTCATCTACTATTTTTAACTCTTTGATAATATCCAATCTCATTTTCTCAGGTGTTACCGGTTCATGTTTTAACTTTCTAACTGTTGAGTCACATGCTACTATCACGGATAATTTATCGCCCAATTTCTTCGCCTCCTTCAAGAAATATATGTGACCCATGTGAAGAATATCAAATGTACCAGTTGCCATTACTTTGACCATTTTTTCCAAGCCTTTATCAAATCTTTACCTTCTAAAAAAACAAGTCCATTATCTTCAGCGTATTTTTTAGCTTTTGTTTTGGATAAAGCTTTACCGTCATTACCTATGATCTCACTACCACTTCCAACAGGTGTGATTCCAGCAATTTTTAAAATAGAAACAACCAGTTCTGTATGTCCAAATCGATCAACAAGTGGATTTTTTGAAGCCACGCAAATAGGAATATGACCAGGAGATCTAAACTCTTTACCAAGCATCTCACTTGCTTGTTCATCCTCAAGATTGCCTATTCTCTTAATTAACTCTGCAAATCTTTTCATAGTCAGACTACGATCAATGTCAGTTATTCCAGTATAAGTATCTCGGTGATTAATATAAAGTGAAAATGAGGATTTTGTATCATATGGAATATCATTAGCTTTAAGTGATTTTAAGACTGGATAATTATCCTCTAAATTTGAAAACAAATCTGTTAAAAATGGAAGCTTCAATTTATTTGCCAATTCGTTAGATATCATGATAAATATCAATCCCCCACCATCTTTTCTCATTGTTTTTATTGATTTTGGCGTAACAAATTCAGAAGCCATGACTATATCTGTTTCACCTTCTCTATCATCTGCGTCATGGATTAAAATAAACTTTCCATTACGTAGATCAGATGCAGCTTTTTCAATATCTTTTATAAATTCACCCATATGTGAATTTACCACCCTTAAAATAAATTTTAGTTTGTTACTCAAAAATGGGTTTACTCTTTTTTCCTTTATTTGTTGCTAATTTTCTTGTTATATATCCTGCTATACGATTTCTTAGTAGATTACTATCAACATTGCTTAATTCTGCGACCTTTTTTTTGTTGTGCTGAAAGTCATTAGCAACAAATTGATTTGGATACTTTTCCAAAAAGTCTCTTGCAATTGATTTTATGAATGTCGATCTTATGTTTCCCAGGATATCACCCTTTAGATTATAGGGGGCTGGAATATCTTTTTGTTATTTAAACACTTTGGAAGTATTATTAAAGAGAATATACAACAAATCTCAACATATATAAACGATTAAAAACATATAAACACAAAGGAGGAAGGATCGTATAACCTCAAAAAAATCATCTCTGAAAAAACTTGCAGGAGGAAAGATCGATAAATTAGAAGAATATGCAATACATAGTAATGTAGCTCAAAAACTATCTTCGATGATATATAAATCTGAGGCCTACAACTTTATATTAAAAAAAATAAACGAATTTAGAGATTATAAACTAATTGAACAAATTAAACAAAATCCTGTACCAAAACATATTGCAATAATTATGGATGGAAATCGACGTTTTGCACAAGAATTGGGTTTAAGACCAAATGCAGGTCATTCGCATGGACGAGATAAAATCAAAGAAGTTTTGGAATGGTGCTTCGAACTCAAAATAAAAATATTAACGTTATATGCATTTTCTACAGAAAACTTTGAAAGAGGAAGTAATGAAGTTAAGACACTTATGAATTTATGTAAAGAGGAGCTGGATAAGGCTGCAAAAGATTCGCGCATACATAAGAATCAAGTACATGTGAATGTAATAGGACATTTAGAATCACTTCCTGAGGAAATAAGAAAGTCGGCTAAATATATCATGGATGAAACAAAAAAATATGATAATTACTCTCTAAATATTGCCCTTGCATATGGGGGGAGAGAAGAGATAATCCGCGCAATACAAAGTATAGCTAGCGATGTAAAAAGAGACAAACTAAAAATTGAAGAAATTACGAAATTAAAAGTATCAACATATCTTTATACTCGCGGAATGCCAGATCCTGATTTAATACTTAGAACTTCTGGAGAAGAAAGAATTTCAAATTTCCTTCTATGGCAACTAGCATATTCAGAACTTTATTTTTCTGATGTTTTCTGGCCTGCATTGCAAAAAAGAGATCTACTAAAAGCTATCAAAACATATCAACAAAGAAAGAGAAGATTTGGAAAATAAAATCGTTTTATTTGGAATCTTTAATCTCCGACTCATTTTCAATTTCATTTGCAATTTTTGCCAATTTTGAAAATTGTCGATGAAAAAAATAAAGAATAGCACCAACTGAAAAAAACAAAATAGAAAACGCAATAATTGATCCACTATTGTTTGATTGCGAAAAATCATAAATTGAATAAAAAAATCCTGAACTATTCTCACTTAAAAATAAAGAACTTATTTTTAGAAATATATAAATAAATAATAAAATTAATCCGATAATTAGAGAAAATTTATAAAAAAATCCAGTTCTGAAATCGTTATATGCTGAGTGATATTTAATCCTAGACATATAGATTGCTCACAAAATAATTTTAGGTTTGTATATTGTCTGATAATTTAATGGCATTCTGCACTTTACTTTGTAATTCATTTAGTTTTTCTCTTGTTCTTCCTTCTTGTTTATTTAAGGTGCTTTTTCTCAAATCTAGGGATTCTTTCATAGATTTCATTTCCTTAATTACTTCGCCTTTTCCCTTTGCTTTTATAAGAACCGAACCCACGCTTTTATAGATCGGAGATTTTGAATCTGTTTTGTCTAATTCTTCTAATGCTTCTTCAGTTTCTTTTAATCTTAACTCTACTTGTTGATTCTGTTGGGTTATCATTTGGAGTTGTGTTCTTAATTGTTGTAGTCTATTTATCTGATCTTGTAACTGTTGAGACATGTCTTCTTCTGCCATGAAATCATTCACCAATTTCCAGTAATATAACATTTGCTTATTAAAGGTATTGAAATATATGATATCAAATATTTGAGAGTAAATAAAAAAATTAAATTATAATCTATCCAATAAAAAATTTTAGATTATAAATTTAGAAATTCGTTTATGAATAAATAATATTTAAGAATATAATTATAATGAAAAATATTATATAGATTAATTCAAATATACTACATTATAGATTGACTGTAATTATTTGTAATTGGAGATAGAAAAAAAATGAGAAAAAACGATAAACTCATAGTTTTGTTTGGTGTATTGATTTTAATTATATCTTCAATGGGAATTTATTTTTGGGATCCTACAGCAACTGGGATAAATGATGTTAATATTGAAGATTTTTTTAAGTTATCAGGCGTTTTATCCGATACACCAGATTCAATAACTGTTTCTGATAGCAATCCCTTTTATGCACTTATAGCAACACCATTAGCAGTACATTATCAGGATGATGGAGAACTGGTCGTAAAACCTCTTTTTATTAAAAACCTTGATAATCCATCAAGTGCAGTATTACGTGCAAAACAAATGATAGATGCTCCTATAGATTTAGTAATAGGAGGTGATTATAAAGATTCAATTAAGAATACTTCCCTTGAACTTGTAAATAAATATTGGAAAAGTAGTAAGGTTGCATTAATTATTGAGAACAGCCAAGCTGGTTATCAACTAGGATTACCTGCAACACCTATTTCATCATATCTTAGAATTCCAGTCATTGTTACT
>DAOWFO010000018.1 GCA_030637965.1 Thermoplasmata archaeon | reverse complement strand
TAAACTATCAATAATTACATATCAAATTATTATGAAAGTTCAATATCTCCTATGACATTCATCACAATACCAATCATTATCTTCTTCATCAAGAGTAAATAGAGTGAATCTCCCACATCTATTACAGTACTTCTTATCTGTTTTCATTTTCTCTCCTTCTAAATCTTTTTCCACATTCATAGTACTCTCTAATTTTTATAATTTGATAGCATCTATTTTCTTAAAAAATTAACCGAAGAAAAATTATTTTATAAAATAGAATGTGATATTAATAATTTAGAATCTATACAAAGAAGTTTTTTGTAAAAAGTAATAATACTCTCTTACTTTACGAATTTAAATTCATAAAATACTGGTAATATCATAGTTGCCCCTATACACGATAGAGCGGTCATCAGTACAATAACAATAGCAAATTGATTTAGAATTTCAATGTTTGTAATAAAAATTGCAGACATACCTGCCATTGTTGTACACGCTGCTTCAACTAGAGATGATCCTGTTTTTTCAATCGCTATTTTAGTAGCTTCTGTCTTTGATAACCCTTTCCCCATTTCCTCCCTAACTCTATGTGTAATATGTACTCCATAATCTATACCTATACCAACCATGATGGATGCTATAGAAATAGTTAGAACTGAGAGTGGAATATCAAATGCTACAAGAAAACCAGGTTCCCACATTAGGACAAAAGCAACCGGAACCATCGTTAAAAATCCATATATTGATGAATTAAATATTAATATCAATGCTGCTAATACCAACAATAAAGCTATTATCATAGAACGGGTTTGTTCATCAGTCAATTTTTTATTAATAGCAATATTTATAGCATCCTGACCAGTAAGCTGAGAAACTTGACCATTATGTGGTATGACTGTATCAGATGCAATACCGTTTACTTTATTCACTAACTTTTCGCTTTCCTCTATGCTCATACCTATTGGGATAAAAACAAGAATTAACGTTTTTGAGAAATCCTCATCAACCAAACCCTCCTCAGCTATTGTATCAAACACGACAGTATCAACATCAACAAGTTCTCCTAATCTTTCTATTATCTCATCTCTTTTTAGTATTTCATTAATTTTTTTTAGTTCATCAGCAATGGAGTAGAGATCAATTCCAAATTTTCTCATTTCCAATTCCATATCATATATTGCATCTATAGTTTCAGGATATGTAAGACCTTGTGGTTCTGTTTCAATTAATAATCCGTTAAAATTGGCACCACCAAAATTATCAGAATATTCTTGTAATTTTTCCAATTCAGGTATTCCAGGAGGAGCCATACCAAAATAATTGACATCTGTCTTAGTTTGAGGTAATACTATTATTGATATAACCGCAAAAAAACATGCTATTACAACAATTCTTCTCTTGTTTTCAATAATGAACTTTGCAAGTTTTCCCCAACTTGGAATCCTACCATCTTTCTCAAAATTTAATATCAATGATAGAACAGGAGCTAACATTACGGCAGATATAAAGCAAAAAAGAATACCTATTGCACAGCCAAAACCAAAAGTTACCACCGGTGACATACTAGATATCATTAGAGAAGCAAATCCAATCATAGTAGTTATTGTTGAAAGAAAAATCGCTCTTCCTGTTGATTTAAGTATTATTTCCATCCTTTCTATCTTATTTTCAACTGATTGTTCTTCCACAAATCTATTCATAATATGAATTGAATAATCCACGCCCAAACCTAAAAGTAATGCAACTATCGAGACGGATAGGAGAGTTAATTGTGGTTGAATAATACCTAAAACACCAAAGGTTAATGCAATAGCACATGCTGTTGGTAATAGCGCTATAATAATTCCTTTAAAGTTTCTATGGAATATGAAAAGTACGATAGAAACCATTATTATTGCAACGAGGAAAATATTCCTAAAATATTCCATACTAACCTCTTGTATTGCTACCTGCATTGCAGCGGTACCTGTCACCGTCATCTCTGAATAAAAAGTTCCTCTATGATTAATGGCATACTTGGTTTTTGTTAGTAAATCTTTATAATCTGCATCTTCTGATAATTGTAATAAAATTACGGCAACATCATATGTATTTGTAAAAAGAGTACCTTTGATTTCCTGTATTGTAAATCTGGATAAATATCTTGAGATAAGATTTTCATCATCAGGAATTTCATTTTTTCCAGTACCACCTAGTCCGCCAATAATATCTGGTTTTGAATTCTCCTTTTTTATATAAGAAGCTAAGCTTCTCACAGAATAAATACCGTCTAATTTACCTTCGTCACTTTCAAATTTGTTTAATTTTGCACTAGAAGTAACTCGATCCATCTCCTTTAAAACTTCTGGATCACGTATATCATCTGCCTCAACATATATAATAATCGTAGAACCAAGCTGAAATTCCTTATCCATTTTAATCCATAGTTGAACGGTTGGATCATCTGAAGGAAGGAATGATGTTAAGTTTGATTCCATGTAAATATTTGTTGCTTGAGAACCTAATATAAGTGTAATTATGACATATATTAATAAGACCGTTCTTGGTCGTTTTACCAATATTTTTGCTAATGGTTTAACATTCATGGACCCTCCCCCCTTTCGTAGATTTTTATTTTTATAGGCTTACTTCCTTTCGCTTTATCCAAAGATGAATCAAGATTTGCAATTTTATTGAATCTATCCTCAATCTCATTTGCATATCTTTTTAAAAGTTTTATAGGAGGAATTGCGTTGTATACATATGGATTTTTTCCTATGCTATCATTTCTAATTTTTTTCCTATTAATCAATCTTTGATCATACATTTTTGAGAGAGTCTCTCGTACAGTACTTGGATGTAGTCTTGATCCCTTAATTATCTGTTCAGTTTTCGCTTTACCTTTTCTAAGGAGGAATATGTAGATACGAGATCGTGCCTGCGATTTTAATATCTCACGCACTGCGGATTCTGCGCTTTTATCTCTAATATTCCATGTTTTCCTCATTTGTAATGCACCATATTTATTTATTTATTTTAATAATTACGTGACTTTGTAAGTTTAAATAGTTTTCCATTTTGTCGTGATAAAAACGACAAAACATTTTACCAAATGTATACAATAAACAAAATTTTATACAACAGGAGAAAAATTAGTAGTATTATTATAATTAAGTCGCCTTAAATACGATTAATTAAAAGTTAATTTTTTAGCTATAATTTAACTCTATTTTATCGGGAGAAATCCGACAAAACTGTTTAATATTGAATATTTGAAATGGATTGTAAATACAGGTTGAAGTGTTTTTTTACTTTGTGAGTAATGTTTTATTTTCTAATATTTATCATGTCTTATTTTATAAATATTTAAATCTGAACAGATATTATGTACCATTATTTTTAGATTATATCAACATTATTAAATGATCGCGAATTTCCAAATGTAAATTCGTTTTTATTTTCTATAAGGTGATTTGTATCATACTATTTGTAACACATGTAACATATTAACACGATAAAATTTATATAATACATTGAGGATTTAATATTGCTATCGGGACGGAAGAAAGGGAAGGGGTCACTTCTTCACATTTGTTTGCCCCTTTATTTTTTATTATACTCCTTCCCCTCTTCTTTTATAATAGGGAGGGAAGAAAGGGAAGCATTCTAAAAATTAAGACAGAGGTGAGAAAAAATTGAAATATTAACAGTTGCTCCCCTTTTCATATCTACGCATTAGTATATTAACAATTGTTAATATTTAAACTTATTGCTCATAAAGGGAAAAAATAGGTAAATTATAGGTAAATTTAATAATAACAGTGTTTTTATACTGAAAATACATTACTTTTTATGTTTGTATCAATAAGGGAAGAAAGGGGGTAGTCTATTTTTGTTCAGTTTGGTTTGTCCCTCCCCCTTTTTCTTTCCCTTTTAAAATTCAGCTAAACAAGGTAGAATTAGATTTCGATTAAAAGAAATATTCCAATTTTATTTATACGATTGTGCAATACTTGAATGATTATCTTATGATATAGCATATTATAATATGTTCAAAAACTATTAATTTAGTTGATCTATTTGCTTCATAATAAAAGTGGAAAGAACTTATGGGAAAAAAAAATAATGAGACCACCTTAGAAAGATGGAAGAGATATCATAGAATTTCTGGAGTGGGAGACATAACACGTAGATACTTTGTCATGAATGCTTTTGATGGTGCACTTACCATGCTGGGAGTTATAATTGGAGCTTATATCGCAGGTATACTTAATCCAATGCCAATTATTAGTGCTGCAGTTGCTGGATCAATAGCAATGGGAACTTCTGGTATTAGCGGAGCATATATGACAGAAAAAGCAGAACGGACTAAAAAATTGAAAGAACTTGAAAAAGCAATGCTTATCGATTTAAAAAATGGTTTACATCATAAATCACACAGATTTGCCATTATTTTCGCTGCTATTATTGATGGTGTTTCTCCCTCAATTACAGCAATGTTAGTAGTATCCCCCTTTTTCCTAGTAAATCTTGGATTCGTCGCAATAAAAACTGCTTTTTTTTCATCAATAATTATGACTTTGATAATATTATTGTTGTTAGGTATATTTTTAGCTAAAATAAGTGACGGAAGTATGATAAAATATGGCATACAAATGTTGATTGTTGGGTCTGTAACTGCATTTCTTTGTGTTTTAACTTCGATTTTACTCGGAGGTAACATTTCATAGGAAAATTACCGTCTATTAAACTAAATATTTGTTAAGATTGAAAAACAAAGAGAGGATAGATAAAACAAACTCAAACTAGTTAAAATATTGTCCTTTTAATCATTTATAGAGAAAAATTTATGGGCTCATTCACATCTATCATACTTGAATTATCATGAAAGAAAAAGTAAGGATAGAAAAAGACATTGTTATGTTTGAAGAAAATCTTGAAAAAATAAAAGATAAAAAACCCGAACATTTTAAAATTAAAATCGTAGAATTAGCCTCTCAATACTATGAAGATTCTAAATATTATATGGAGAAAAGGGATTATTTCACTGCTTTTGGATGTATAAACTATGGACATGGTCTATTGGATGCAGTTCTAAAGTTTTAAATGATGTTTTAAGTTTATATTGAGAAGGAGTATATGACATATGAAAGTTAATGGGAACATGCAAAATTTTTACTATTACTCATTCCCTATGCAAGCAGTTCTTGTAACTTGTAACGATAGAAGTGGAAAAACAAATGTCATAACAATAGCTTGGCATACCCCCATTTCAAAAGACCCGCCACTATACGGGATTTCCGTAGCACCTAAAAGATATTCTTATGGTTTGATTCAAAAGACAAAAGAATTTGTAATAAATTTTGCCCCTTACGAAATAGCAGATATTGTAAATTTTTGTGGAAAAAATAGTGGTAGAAATACTGATAAAATAATGAAAATGAATCTCACCTTAGCGCCCGCTCAAAAATTAAAAACTCCAATTATAAAGGAATGCTTTTCTCATTTGGAGTGTAAACTTCATGATGAGTTAAAATTAGGAGATCATACTTTATTTGTTGGTGAGGTGGTAAACGTAATGGCTGATAAAAATGCATACAAAAAAGATTTACTAGATGTTGAGAAAATTAAACCTACCTATTATGTTGGAGGAAATATCTTTACGAGTATAAGTAATATAAAGGGAGTTTTTTAGTCGAATAATATTTTAATCTCATCATCAGATTTTACACCTAATTTTTTTGCAGCAATTCCCTGGTTAATTCCAATTTCTATCATATTGCTACTATTAATAGTCACAAGGTACTGCCCCTTTTTTACAAAACTGTATGATTTTACAAATGGTAACCGCCTTTTTATTCCCCCTATTACAACAGTGTTTTTATTATTATAATCTAAAATACTACTTAGTTGATAACCCTTAATATTTGTTATTATATTTCCAAATGAATCGATATAAATAATTTTTCCAGTAGCTGCTTGACTTGTTATCTTAGCCTCTCCAAAATCCAGGTCAATATAGTCATTTATTCGATTACCTATTTCTTCAAATGGAACCCCATTAACAATATTCGCTGCAATTGGGGCAAACACATCTCTTCCGTGAAATGTATTAGAAACATCGGAGAGCATATATTTCTCATTCAAAATCTCATAAACAGCAAAATCTCCTAAAAAATGTGCAGTTGGCAATAATAAGCCATTGTCTGGGCCAATTAATATCTGGCTCCGAGTTGTTACAATTATTCCCCTTCTTTCAGTACCCACACTTGGATCAACAACTGCAACGTGAACCGTTCCAATAGGAAAATAAGGTGCGGAAGTACAGAGAACGAAAGCTCCCTCATGTATATTGTGATGAGATATCTCATGAGTTATATCAACGTACCTTGCATTTGTTATAGAAGAAACCACTCCCTTCATTTGAGCAGGGTATCCGCTTTTCATTCCGAAATCAGTAAGAAATGTTATAATTTTCATTTGATTCCTCATTTATTTGAAAATTACCTAATAATTATAAGTATGTTGTTTTTTCGTCTTTTTACGACGTTTTTTCACAAAGTATTTATGTTAGAAGCCTACATAAATATAATGGATGGAAGAAATTGCCAAAATGGGTTATGATAAGAGAGATATTGATATTTTGACTAGAGCCTGGGACCCAACTGGTGAAAAACCTATGAAATGTTCTAAGTGTGGGAAGCATATGATAATAGTTCAGGTTGAGCCTGTATATGATGCAGAAAATGCATATGTACCCTTTGATACAATTATAGAATGTACCTCCTGTTCAACTAAAATAAGAGCAGAATCGTTTACACTTCTTGGGGGTGTAAAGGATTTCGATTTAAATCAAGTTGAAATAGGTAGTTGGTCCCCAAGCGGAAGTAGAGTTTTATCCAATTATGAACATATATTGGATTATGATCTTTTAAAAGAACTCAAGGAATCTCGTAAACTTGTTGAGTTTTTAGTTGTTAACAAACACATCGTAGAAGTAATGGAATAAAATTAGGTTCGAATAATGATATTTTTATCGAATTTTTTATTTTTTCAAATAAAATTTGAAATGTAAAAAGAGTATTTTTACAAAAAAAAATAGAGTTTTATTATAATGTAACAAGAAGATTTGTTTTCTAAATAGAATATATAAAAAGAAATTCTAAATAAGGAAAAATATCTTAGGGAATCTTAATTAGTTGGATTAATATGATATAATAATTTTATTAGGAATACATCATACCATTGTATTCCTTAGATTCTTGTTTTTTATTTCCCGAACGATGTTTTATAAATTTTTTCTGTCTTTTTTTCCCAACGAATTTAAAATCATTTCTTATTAAACGTATATATATTTTATCTGGAAGTGGTTCTAATTGAATAATACCTTTTACTTGAAGTTTTTGCAGAACTCTCATTATGTTCTCTCTTGAAATATGTAACTTCTCTTTAACCCCAGATACTGTTATTGGATAAGTTTTTTGAATAATTTTTATGATTTGTTCTTCAATTGTTCCCGATATAATCTCTATCATAGATACATAATCTAATCAATTGAAAAAATAAGAAGTTTTCCGTATCTATTCATAGGCACGCATTCCTCCCCCTTCCTTTTTGAAAAGATTCGATACATCATCTATCATTTCTGAAGGGTATCCATCTGGAAAATCAATACATCCTCTACAAGTGTCAAATCCTATAGCCTTTCTCAATCCATCTAAACTAATATAAGCTAGAGAATCTGCACCAACCTCTTTTGCAATTTTGTCAAAGGCCTTAATTTTTCCACTACTTTCACGGGCTAAGAATTCCTTCCTACTGCGCATGTCTATTCCAAGATAACATGGAGCAATTAATGGTGGACAACCAACCCTTATATGAACTTCCTTAGAACCCGCTTCTTTTACTCCTCTAACTAATTTCCGTATGTTTGTTCCACGAACTATGGAATCATCAACCAATACAACACGTTTTCCCTTAAGAACAGAACGCAAAAAGGATAACCCTTCCTTTACCACCTTGTCTCTATTTTCTTGGGTCTGGTGGATGAACGATCTTTCATCTTTATCTTTCATTAGCCCCTCATCTAATGGTATACCAGATTCTCGTGAAAATCCAGTAGCATAATGTCGTCCTGATTCAGGGACGGGAGAAACGATATCTGCTTTAATAGGATTTTCTTTTGCAAGAAGTCTACCTATTTCAATACGTACATTATGAACAGATCTCGCATTTATACGTGAATCTGGTTTGGCAAAATAGACATATTCAAACATACACGGTTTTTCAATTTTCTTTATAATTTGTTTTTCGAAAATATTACCGTCCTTATCAATAATAATTATTGATCCACCAGGAATGTCTTTTACATATTCGAAATTTATTTTCTTAAAAACTCTTGTCTCTGACGTAAGACAATACATACCATTATTTTTTCCAAGGACCAATGGTCTGATTTTATATGGATCTGTGATTGAAAAAAGAAATGGGTTATCACCAGAATCTGCGAGAAATAATGCAGAATAGCTACCTTTTAATTTATTCATAACATCTTTACATGCATCAAATATCGTATCAGCATTTAATTCCTTCTTGAAGAGATTATCTGCCATTGGTAAAAGAAGCCATTGAACATCGCAATCGGTTCTTGGTTTCCGTTCAGTTATCTTTGACATTTCTGAAGTATTATATATATTACCATTTTGAACAGCTGAAAGAAAAGGATTGACTAAATATTCTGGTTGTGCATTTTTTTTTAATGATTCTAAATCATCCATTCCTGCAGTTGAGTATCGAGTATGACCAATACCTACATTCCCAGGAGTATCTATCTTTTTTTCTTCATCAAAAACATCTCTAACTAGACCTACATCCTTAATCACATGAATATTTCCATCATATGTAAGTTTACCAGCAGATGATTGACCACGATGTTGGAGAGCAAACAAACTATGGTAGATCAGGCGTGAAACTGGTTTTCCCCCAATAATCCCAACAATACCACACATTAAATAATAGGAAATAGAAAGAAGATATTTATAACTTTTTTTACAATCTATAGCAAAAACTTTCCATTTTTATAAATCAACTCACCATCTGCATATACCTTTCCATTCTTGCGTAGATCACACACCATATCCCAGTGAAGACTTGACTTATTTTTACTTCCGGTTTCTGGGTAACCGCTACCGACAGCTATGTGAATAGTTCCTCCAATTTTTTCATCAAACAAAGTGTTTTTTGTATATTTTTTTATACCGTAATTAGTACCAAATGCGAATTCCCCAATCTTTTTTGATCCTTTGTCCATATCAAGCATAGATTTGAGAAATTTCTCGCCACTCGATGCTTTTGACTTTATCACTTTTCCCTTCTCAAACCAAAGTCGAATATTCTCAACAAGTCTACCGCCATAAGCACCTGGAAATGAATAACTAATATATCCTTCTGCAGAATTTTCCTGAGGCCCTGTAAATACTTCACCATCAGGAAAATTCTCTTTACCATAACAATTAATCCATTTTCTACCACCCACAGAAATAGTTAGATTAGTTTCTTTAGATATAATTTGTAATTTTTTCTTTGTTTCCAATAGTTTTTTAATTTTATCTTGTTCTCCGTAGGTCTTCTCCCAATAACCAACTGGATCCTTTTTATCTACCTGAGCAGCCTTAAAAATGAAATCCTCATATTCAGAAAGAGACATATCGGCATCTTGAGCTGAGGCGTTTGTTGGATACTGAGTGAGGCACCATCTTAACTCCTTTTTTGCAGCTCGTTTTAGAAATATTTCATGTATCTCTTGTTGCGCAGTACTATATATAGCCTGTTTTTTAGGGTCAACATTGGTTAAGTTTCTAGTATTTTCTGGGCAGATTATCCCAAGTTTTGCATCAATATTTTCGATTTCAAACTTTGCGATAGGAGACATATATTTTAATTGTTTTTGAGATGCACTATTATAAAAAATCTCAGCTAATCCTTCAACTCCAATTTTTGCATATGGATAAGCACCAACCTCCAACGCTTTTTTATAAACCTCTTTTATTAAAGGAGCAGCAGTATTCCCACCAATTATCATGAATAAATCTTTTTTCTTAATTTCAAGAGAATGGGTTATTAAAATATGTGCTAATTTTTCCAATCTATTATCAATCACAACTATCCCTTCAAGAGAATGGAATAAATAGAAAGGTGATATAGTTTTCCTAATGAACTAAATATCTTCCCACTCTTTAAGAACAGATTCCCATTTAAATTTATTAATTGCTTCAATTTCTTCCAATTTTCTAATAATTTTTTCATAGCCTTTTACAAGAGTTCTAATCCTTATTTTTATTATAAAATCAAATTTACCTGCAGTAGCTGTAACGCGTGTTACTCCGCGAATGTTCCATAATTTATTCATTGTTTCATCAATTGGGTAACCTGGATTAACAGTAATGAATACATATGCTTTAGTCATAGCAAGAGCAAACGAAATGATACCAAGAATTACAAGAATCGTACCTATTATTTTAATTAATATCATCACAGGGTCTGTCGAAAATGGTGGGATAACATTATAATACGAAACAATTAAAGCGAAGGGGATGGCAAACAAAACGGCCGATGCACGTACCGCCTGTGTAACACTGGCCTTTCCAATACCAAGGGCACGTATATAAAACACGTAGGAGAAGAATGTTACCCCCATTGTAAGTGCAACCCAATTAAAGTGTTCTATTGAAGCGGAAATACCTTCAATCAAGTAACCTGTACCCATGAACATATCATATATAACAATTAATATTGTAGTTATTATACACGCAAATATCACATTCCATAAACGAATATTTAGTGAATCATTAGGTCTATTATCGATCTTTAATAATTTTAATTTTCTTTGATATATTGAAAATACAACCCATGCTGGATTTACTACAAGAAAAACAATTGCAAATGCTTCTAAACTTATGCTTCCGGTTAATGAAATCGAAACTAGGATTGCACCAAAGGTTACAATGATCGAAGATTGAATTTCTGATAGTGTTGGCATATTCTTTTCTGTAATCGATTCTATGATGATAAGATACAATATCACAATTTGTGAAAAGGGTAGTACTGTTGATGGGTCTCCAAGTATTGAGAGCAATGATAGGTAACCAAGAGTTAGAACAGCGTTTCCCAATCCTGCAATCATATGGAATTTTATTTCCTCTTTTCTGACCAATCTAATCCGTTTGAAAGAGGGATCAATAATTTTTGTTCCTAGACTTTCTTTATTATTTACTGGTATGGAGAATATAATAACTATTAATAATGAAATGAAAGTACCCACAAGAAAGCATGAAAAACCAAAGGCCCAAGCATTAGGTATATAAAGATTGCTTATTGTTGAATCAATAGCTGAAACTCCTGCAGCAACAATTGCAGAGGTAAACGCAAGGGCGTAAAAGAGATATTTTTTTCTTATTCTCATAATGCTATTTCTTTTTCTATTACTTGAGTGATTGTTTTTTTCACACCGTCTATTAATTGAAGTTTATCTGTTACTTTGAGAAGTTTTTCAAGTGTTTTTACTTGTACCCTGACAACAACATCATAATCGCCTGCAACAACAGAGATTTTTTCTATATTTTCAATTTTCCTCATATTTCTGATAATGTTATCTGATTTTCCTGGTCGAATAGATATCAATATATAAGCATTTATCATAATTATTCACCTAAATTTCTCAGCCGCTATATTACATTATATTATAAAGTTATCTAATCAAACTTATTGGTTACTTTATTGTTATAACTCCCATCTATTTATAAACCTGTTATTTCCTGAAGTTAAATATATTATATTCTTGATTCTAAAATATTTCATCAAATTATTTATCAAACTCCCGGAGTACCATCACCATTTTTACACTCTGTTGCAGCAAATAATCGGCATTCAATAATAAAATTAAAAACCTCTTCTTTTTTTATTAATTTCTACCTATAATCTCAAAGTTTTGTTCCAAAAGGTCATAAAGTAGAATTTTTTTTAGCAATAAAAGCATTTATACCTTTAATAGTGTTGTTGTAATCAAAAGTTTAAAAGTATTAAAATAGTGTTTATTTAATTTGGGTAAGCTACAAATGACACAAATTTCTGAGGCTAAACAAGGAATTATTACTAAAGAAATCAGAGATGTTTCCAAATCTGAGAAATTAAGTTTAAATATGATAAGAAAACGAGTCGCTTCTGGAAAGATAGCAATACCCTATAATCCAATTCATTCACCTAATGCACTTGGTATTGGAAAAGGACTAAGAGTTAAGGTTAATGCCAACATTGGAACATCAAGAGAATATTGCAATCTTCAGGATGAAATTGAAAAAGCGAAAACATCTGTAGAGGCTGGTGCACATGCTGTAATGGATCTATCTACGGGCGGAAATCTTGATAAAATTCGAACATCTCTTATTAAAATTGTAAATGTGCCATTTGGAACAGTTCCGATCTATCAGGCCGGAATTGAATCAATTAAGAAACATGGTACTATTATAGATATGACTGAAGATGAAATGTTCAATATGTTTGAACACCAAGCTAAACAAGGAGTTGATTTTGCTGTCACCCACGTAGGAATAACTAAGCAAAGTGTTGAGCGACTCCAAAAACAGAAACGTCTAATACCTATGGTATCCAGAGGTGGGGCATTTCATATGGCATGGATAATACATAATGAACAGGAAAATCCACTGTATAAAAATTTTGATTATCTCTTAGAAATAGCAAAAAATTATGATGTAACTCTAAGTCTTGGAGATGGTATGAGATCTGGTGCAATATTTGACTCTAATGATAGAGCAAAATTCCAAGAATTATTAATAATTGGTGAACTTGTTGAAAAAGCACGAGAAAAAGGAGTTCAAACAATGGTTGAAGGCCCTGGACATATGCCCTTAAACGACATTCAATCAAATATTCAGATTATGAAGAAGGTGACAAGAGAAGCACCCTATTTTGTTTTAGGACCTATTGTTACAGACATTGCCCCAGGATATGACCATTTTGTCGGTGGTATAGGTGGATCAATTGCAGGTTTTGCTGGTGCAGATTTTCTTTGTTATGTAACACCAGCAGAACACCTCTCTTTACCTGATAAAAATGACGTTCATGATGGAGTCATTGCAACAAGAATTGCTGCACACGCTGCAGATCTTGCGCGTGGTATTGACAGAGATATTGATTCTGAATTCAGTACAGCACGTGAAAACCTTGACTGGGATAAAATGTTTGATTTATGCATAGATCCAAAAAAAGCGAAGGAATATAGAGATAAACGACTACCTATAGAAGATAAAAATGCATGTTCTATGTGTGGCAATCTTTGTGCTATTGAACTGGTTAAAAAATATTTACAGAGAAAATAATTGGTTATGTAATTTTGCATTAATTTAAATGATATCTAAGAAAAATAATGTTTTGAATCCCATTTTTATCTGGGAAAATAAGGAAAGATTTAAATCATAAGATATGTATTCCCGATAAGGAGGTATAAATTATGGCCTACGAGTATGAAGGATGGACGTTATATACAAGAGATGTACTGCTTAAGGGTGGAAGAAACCAGACAATATATTTCTTTAGTAAGAGAACACCAAAGAGCGGTGAACCTTGTGACAAACCTGCCAACTATACAGTTGGTGTTAACAAAAGAACCGGTCTTCCCTATCTTAAAAAGAAATAAGACATGTATTATGTCTCTTTTCTTTTTTCTTTCTTTTTATTTTTTTATTTGTTCAAATTATATGTATCTTCCTATTATAAGACTTGGATCGCTTAATAATTCCCATTGCTGAACCATTTTTACATCCATTTAATGATCATCGTCTAAAAATCGTTGTAAATAACCAGTTAGTGTATCTCCATTATTTTCACCTAAAATATTTCGATTTTTTAATATAAACAGTTCAAAAAATTTTTGATAATTAATAATTTATCATTCAAGAGGCTCTAATACAATTACATCGTTATTATTATAAGGAGTAATATCAAGGGTAAATGCATCATATAGATATACTCGATTGTTAATACCCGTAAATAATAAACCAAAAATTTCCTCTATTGCATCTTCAAAATCACTCCAGCTTTGAACATGAATAACAAATCCGGGTCCTTGATTGTATGGAGGAGATAAATATCCAGGTTGAGGCCAAACAATATAATTTTTTATCCAGTCAATATCAGGATCCGATCCAACAGCAATAACATCAAACTCATCATAATTATCCTCATTTAATTCAAGTTTATTAATTAAATATTCTCTTGCATCTTCAGCACTTGATTTACCATAAAGATAATTTGCATATACCCCAGTATAGGTACCAGATATCCAAAAACAATCAGGTCTTCCGTCGGTAATTAAAATAATTTTTTGGATTGTATCTTCACTGAAATTACCAAAATCATGAACTAAATCAGCACAAAGTCTTATACCACATCCCATCGGTGCATTTCCTCGCGGATATTGAGTATTTCTTAAATCCTGAGCAACGGTATGATAATTTGTTTCAGTAATAATAGTTGGAAGTAATTCCGCATTTCCACGTGGAGGGGAATCATCTCCATAAGTAACAACAGTTAGTTCTACCATACCATTATGTGGAAATATATCTCCGTTATTTATTGCTTTTTTGATTCCCTCTTTCATTAAATTCCATTTATCTGGATTAGTACTCTCGGATCCATCAAGAATCAAAACAAACTGGGTATAACC
>DAOWFO010000049.1 GCA_030637965.1 Thermoplasmata archaeon | reverse complement strand
TTCTCTAAATTTCTCTTTAGGTATCTTTCTAAGATAAAACATTTAATCTCCATTAAATCAATAATTTAATAATCCTCTTATTAAGAGGGTGCTATCCTGATTTATTTATATATTATAAACATACCCACAATTTTCACATTTCAAACCATCATCAATTTCAATAAATGTATCACCACCACACGTTGGACATATCATAATTTTATTCCCTTTCAAATCTACAATTTCAATATTTTCTCTTCTTTGTGCTGTGTAGTTTTGATTTAGCCATTCTTTCACGCATTTCTTTTATTCTTTTTTCTAAATGTTTTGAATAATCATCTGGCATAATTCCTCACCATTTTAAATCTACAATTTCATAACTGTCTTTTCAAGAGATATCCTTAAATTTTTCTGAAGCTGGTTCTCCTCCAATTCCCCAATGTGTTTTTGGTATTTCATGTACTATTATTTCAACAGCTTTTTTAGGAATACCTAAATCTACAAAGACTTTTGTAATTTCTTGAATCACAGTTTTAGTTTTTTCTTTACCAAAACCTTCCCATAAATTTATATGAACTATTGGCATTTTTCTTCCTATATATCTAAAATAAAATTTACACAGCCTACCTTTTTTAAATCAGTATAATTCAATGCTTTATAACACTATTTCTACTATTTAAACATAGGAGTTAAAGGAGAAAAAAGGTGTTTTAAAGCCTTATACCAGGTTTTCAATTGGGAAGAAAATCAAATCATTATAATGAATATCCTATTGTTCCAGAATATCTTGGTTTATGTGGAGTTATTTGAGTCCTTACTTCAATAAATAGATTATTTCTAGTTAGATTATTTCTTTTTAATGATTCTGCCTTATCATTCATTATTTCGCCTTATCTTCTTTTTTATCAA
Source organism: Thermoplasmata archaeon (assembly GCA_030637965.1). GTDB lineage: Archaea > Thermoplasmatota > E2 > DHVEG-1 > DHVEG-1 > DAOWHD01. The sequence goes on along the minus strand of DAOWFO010000049.1, from coordinate 15,249 downwards.
TATTTGACCGCAATTAGGGCATATTGTATTCCCGAGTAATCGATCCTTACCAGCATATCCATTTATTTTTGAAGAAAAAGGTAAACGCCATCCGCATTTCTTACATTTAATGTGAATCATTCATTTAGTCCTTCTAATAAAAATATTAAAACAGGTTATCTCTTATAATGGTATTTCTACCCTGAAAACATAGGAGTTACAGGAGAAAAAGCACCTTTTAAGGCATTATCTATCTATATTCTCTCCTTAGAAAATTGCGTTCTGTTGAATTAGTAGTGTAAAAAAGGTGTGGTAGATTTTTAATTAAATCAATGTTTATTTAAAGATACATATAATTTCTTTAAATGTTGGAGGGAAAATGAAATTTGAAGTAATAATAACTTAAAAACTTTTTATCTGCACATAACTAACTTTTGTTATTTTATTTTTTAAAAAGAAAGAAATTATAAGGCAATATTTGTTTTGAATTTAAGATTTGGAAGGATAATTATGCCTAAACATGTTATTAAAAAAGATGGTAGAAAAGAACCATTCATTAAAGAAAAAATTATTGTTAGTGTAGTGAAAACTGGTGCACCTGTTGAAGTTGCTAGAAAAATTGCTGATGAAATTGAAAAAAACCCCGATGAAAGTATAAAAACAATTTGGATTAGAAAACATCTACTAGGAAAACTAGAATTGCACAATCCAGATTTACCGAAAAGATGGTACAATTATGATAAAAACGTTAAGAGATTACATAAGTATTGGTCGTAATGAATAATTTATTTCCACTCTAAGCATGTATTTTTTTAATTTTATTATTAAAAGTTTGACAGATTCTTTCTTTATAATTATTTTTGGAGAAAAGGAGGTAGGAAAAAGGGGGAAAATTTAAATTATATTAAGGGGGCATATATAGAGGTTAAGATGAATCATTTAGAATATTATTCCTACCTCACCAAATTTAATTCTGTTGAAGAAACTACTTAAATGTTATGTGTTAAAATGTCAAAATGCGTAATGTTACACTATGAAAATGATTAATCGTTTTGAAACTGGTTTTAGCAATTATATATAGGTCAATCGTAATGAACTTACTTCTTTTATCTTGTAGAGATTTTTATTTGCTTTAATAATTTAAAAATTGTACTTGTATTTATATCTTTAAGTTTATATTAAATACAATAAAAATATCGAAAAAGGTCAAATATTTACATTTTTTTATTTTAAATCATTAAAATACATACTATGAGATGTTAATCCCATTTTTCCAGTAGTGTAAATCCTTACTCGGTGTTTTCTCCTCTATACTGTATTTTCCACCCCATATGTTCAAACCTGCTTTTTCATCCTTATCTATTTTTTTCTGAAGTATTTTCAGCATTTTCGGATCGCTCATTCCAAGTTGTTTCAATTTCTGAGGTGTCGGAACGCCATTTGGCGTCCATCCACGACGATAATATACTGCATCAGCAAGTTTTTGATACTGATCTTGCCGGAAATCATAAAGTATATTCATTTTTTCTTTGATATCCATTTTTTCAATTTTATTCTCTGAATATCCTAGCTTTTCTACTAGTTGGTTGTCGTACCGTTCTGATCTGGATTTGTATTCCATTTCTGTTACAGGTCCCATTGAACGATATGGTATCCAATCGTTTTTTCTACATCCCTTTCCAAGCCAAACGTTCATTGCACGCTGCCAGTTGTAACATCGCTCGCTTTGCAGGATTAATTCCTCTTTATCTACATTCCAACCTGTTACAGCATTTTGATATTCGACATAGTTTTGAACATGTTCTGGAACTTTTGAAGGATCATCGGTTTCAGCGTTGTTTGACGGTTCCACATCATTCCATGGTAATTTACATAGTCCATTAAGCCCAAACCAGGTTCTCCACATTGGATAGTAATGGAGTGCTTCTGCTTTATCTTGAAATGTTGGTATTGCATTATTAACCATATCCATGAAAATTAGCCATGCCTCATCATGTTGTGGTCCTTTTAAAGTGAGACCATATCCCCCCTGCATCGCAAGTGATTCCTTTGTCACATATTCTGAGTATTCAAGCCCTTTACTTTCCATCCCACAATCATTGATGAATTGTTTGTTACCCCATCCTTTATTGATGAGCCAATCTTTTAATCTTCTTACACCTTTACCTGCAACCTGTGTAAACTCTCTTCTATCCCCTCTAGCTATTCTGTGTATAAGTTCCATACTAGCCTCTGCATTACCAAAGCATAGTTCAAGACCATTACACCTTTCTTTGTTTAATATACCATATTCATACATCTCCATACAAAATGCAATTGTGGTGCCTGTAGATATCGTATCAATACCATATGTGTCACAGTAAAAATTGAACTCAAGGATCCATGAAGGATCCCAAATGCTCATGTTTGCTCCGCAACCCACTGTTTCATATTCAGGACCATCAACTGTAACCTTTTGGTCTTTATATGGTCCAGTCATAACAGTAAATCCATCGACTGTTTTTGCACAGGCCATAGAACAACCATGCCAACATCCATCTGGGATTATTTTAGTAAAAAATTTGTAAAATTCTTGAGAATATATATTTGAAGCCTTTGGAAAACTACCAAAACGGAAATTTTCCGTTGGAAGAAGATCATATTCATCCATTATCTCAACAAGATGTACTGTTCCTACTGAACGCATATTACACTGATGTCTGTCAAGGTCTCTAATTTCCTTATGAAGTTTTGTTCCAATTTTTGCAAGTGTAACTGGATCAGCAGGATTATTTTCAACTCCATCGAATTTCTCAACTTTTACTACAATTGCTTTGATTTTTTTATCTCTCAGTACTGTTCCAAATCCTCCTCGTCCTGCTTGTTTCAAACGAGGGATCTTTCTTCTAATATCATAAAATGAAAAGTTCAAACAACCCCAGTAACTGTTTTCAGCGGCGGTTCCTGAAGAAACAACCGAAACCTTCTGTCTTGATTTTTCATTCTCTTCTGATGCATACATATAAGTAAGTTGCTCACTTAGCAAATGAGAATCTGTCTCTTCTTCTAATGCAGTTTCAATTGTTATTTTTCCTTTTTCTCCATCTATAACGATAACAATGTCATCCTTTGCTTTTCCTTGCATCTCAATAGCATCAAACCCCGCAAATTTAAGATAAGGACCAAAAAATCCTCCAACGTTGCTATCGCAGATAATGCCTGTTGATGGAGAAATTGTTACGCAAAGTGATTTTCCTGAGCCAGGATATTGTGTAACTCCGCACAGAGGGCCTGTTGTAATAATGAGTTCGTTTTCTTCGTCGTCCCAATGAGTTGTTGGTTTAATCGAATCCCAGAGAAGTTTCAAACCAAATCCACGACCTCCAGTGAACTTTTTCTTCATGTCCTCTGTAACTTTTTTTTCTTTAATCTTCCCTGTGCTCAAGTTTACATAAAGGGTTCGATTTGCATAACCTTTCTTGATTTCGTTCTTCTGGTATTTATACTCTGTTAGGACCTTATGCGATGTTTTGATTTTTTTGATATTCCAATTTTTTTTAGTATTACCTGTTTCGTATAATTCAAACGGTATCTGCCCTTCAACCACCTTTATGCCTCCTGTTTATGATACACCACTTCTTTAATATCGTCAATTTTAACTTCAATAAGCTCTAATGCTCCTTCAGAACATGCTTTTACACATGAACCACAAGATATACATTTGAAGGGTTCAATTCTTTCTTCAGATTTTTTCATACCATCGAATGGACAAAAACCAACACATGCCTGACACCCAATACAAGTGTTTTTATCAAGGCTAACTACTCCGGTCTTTCGACGTGTTATTGCACCTACTGGACACATGTCAATACAAAGGCCATTTTGATTACACACAATCATTTTGTATAAACCTTTATTTTTAATGATTTGAATTGCTGATTTTTCTCCTCCTTCATCTGTTTTAAAATGGACCTGAGAACAGGCTTTTTCACATTCAAGACATCCATTACACATTTCAGTATGAAATTTTAGTATTTTGACAATTTTAGCTTTTTTCATAGTATATCTCATAAATTATTATGAACCAATCAATAACAATGCGTTAGTTATAATAAAAAACCAACATAAAACTGAGACAGCAGCAGCTGTAGAATAATATAATTTATCTTTGATACTGTTAATTTCAAAATCCTTGAGAATAAGTACAAGGGGTACTGTCACTCCACCAATAAGCGCAGCCAATAAGCCTCTTGATAGTATTTGTGGAATAAATACGATAAGATTTCCCACATAGAAATTTGCAGATGCAGCCAATGGTGTTAAAATTTGCGTAATTATGTATCCTCCTATATAACAAAAATATGCAGAGATAAAACCCGTGCTTATTTTCATGGTGTACGTTTTCAATTCTTTTAAATCTAGAGACATAGAATACCAAATAAATTCGAAAATTATTCCCTCAGCGGCAATTGCTATAGCAGAGCAAATAACGTATCCGCTTAATGGATTAAACATTCGAAGTGCACCAGCAACTATTCCCATTCCTAACTGCATTCCACGTTGTTTATACAGCATTCTACTGATCGTCATAAGACCTATGGCAAAGACACCAGTCATAAATGCACCAGAAGGAAGACCTGCATCATCCAATACAGGACCAATAATACATTCAGCGAATCCCCAAAGTGATCCAAATACTATTATTCCTACAAATAATTTCTTTTTATCCATTTTATATCACCTCAATTTTTACAACATCTTTAACTCTAAATGATTTAGGAAGATCAGAAAAAACTACCATCTTTTCATATGTTAAAAGACCATTTTCCATATTTTCCCAAACAACAGTTTTTTGATATCCATCCGCTCCAACTATAGTATAATCTTGACGGTTTGGAAATCCAATTCCAACTTTTAGTATCAGATCATCAAGGGAAATTCCTGAAAAATTCAACGAATCAAAAGATCGCGGTTCAGCGATAAAAAATAATTGATCTATGGAATATTTTTGTCCATTTAATGAAATAGTAGATTCACCGATTTGGGTTGCATAGACATAGATTGAGGAGGCAGATCCAATTAAAAGAATTATTATTGAAACTGCTGGTATGAGTTTTTTCTTATCCATTATCATCGGTTCATGAATAATGTAAAATATATTTAAAAATTATGACTTGGTTTTTTTATGTTAAATATTAAAAAATAAGAAAAAATTAATAGTTTACCACCATCTTTCTCTTTCTTGATATAGTTTAATAAAATTCTCAATTGATCGGTCGTAAGTTTTTTCAATATCATTGGGGAAGAAACATGCTGGCACTTCTCTTCGACTCCAATGATAACTCAGACATTCACAACACATACCTTTTTTATTACATGGATATGAGCAATTACAATTTGATATATTTTCCCCCTTTTTACATTCTGTCACTTATTACACCTCTATTGTTTCGTACTCAATAATTTGATAAACTCTTTTTCATTGATAATTCTTAGTCCTAATTTTTCTGCTTTTTTAAATTTGGAACCAGGCTTATGACCAACCACTACATAATCGATGCTTTTTCCAATGGATGATGATACGATACCTCCCATTTTTTTTACTAAATCAGTAGCGTCAGGACGAGAGATGTTTGATAACCCACCTGTAAAAATGAATTTTTTATCTTGTAATAACATTTTTTTCTTTTTTCCTTCTTTTGTTTCAACACCTATGTCTTTTAATCGCTTTATTAGATTGACGTTTTCTTCTGTTGCAAAAAATGTACAAATAGCTTCTGCAGTTTTATCACCGAGACCATCAATTTCTTTTAGTTGTTCAACTGGAGCTTTTGCAAGTTCATCGATAGATTGGTATTGATTTGCAAGAATTTGTGCAGCATACTTTCCCACATGAAGAATACCTAATCCATAAATCAATCGAGAAAGGTCTTGTTTTTTACTGTTTTCAATAGATTCAATAAGGTTTTGTGCAGATTTATCTTTAAATCCATCAAGGGTGAGAATATCATCCTTTGAAAGAAAATATAAATCAGCGACATTGTTGATCAGATCCTTTTCAAGCAATTTATCAATTGTTGATTCACCAAGATGATCAATGTCCATAGCATCTCTTGAAGCGTAGTACTTTATTCGCCATTTTAAACGAGCAGAACAATAATTATTTGGACACCTGACAGCAACTTCTTTTTCCTTTCTAACAACCTCTGAACCACATACTGGACACTTTTTTGGAATGTTTTTCCTTTTTTCTTTGCCTGTCCTTTTTTCAATTATACTTTTTACTACTTGAGGAATGACATCACCACTACGCTCTATAAGTACATTATCTCCGATACGAATGTCTTTTCTTCTTAGCTCGTCAAAATTATGTAATGTTGCGCGTGATACTGTTACACCACCAATCTCTACAGGTTCTAAAATAGCTACAGGAGTTAGAGTTCCCATTCTTCCAACCTGAATATCAATATTTTTTAGGGATGTTGTTGATTGTTTTGCAGCAAATTTATAAGATATTGCCCATCTAGGATGCTTCGATGTTTCTCCAAACTGTTTTTGTTTTTTAATTGAATTTACTTTGATGACTGCACCATCAATTTCATAATCAATGGAGTTTCGTATTTTTTCAAGTTTATTACAATACTTAATAACCTGCTCAATATTTTCCAACTTTTTTATAAAGGGATTTACTCGAAATCCAACCTTTTTTATTACTTCTATCGATTTTTCATGAGTATGAATATCTTTATCTGAATTTGATACAAAATAAACAAATATGTCCAATGGTCTTGATTCTACAACCCTAGGGTCAAGTTGCCTAACAGAACCAGCAGCTGCATTACGAGGATTTGCAAAAACTGTTTCATCCTTTTTTTCCCTCATCTTGTTAAGTTTCTTAAACCCTTTTAGAGACATATAGACTTCGCCACGAAACTCTGCATTTTTTAATAAATCCCCCCTAAGAATCAATGGTATGCTGTGTATAGTCTTTAAATTGGATGTTATATCATCTCCATTCATTCCATCTCCTCTTGTTATACCTCTGATAAAAATACCGTTTTCATAAATTAGAGCCACACCAATGCCGTCAATTTTAGGTTCAACGACATATTCAACCTCTCCTACATTTTTTTTAACTTTTTTATCAAACTCTTTAAGATCATCAGAATCATATGTATTATCTAGCGATAACATTGGTGTCTTATGTTCTACCGCTGTAAACGAATCAATAGGTTTACCACCAACTCTTTGAGTTGGAGATTCTGGCACGATCAATTCCGGAAATTCGGATTCAAGTTTTTCAAGTTTTTTTAGTAAAAAATCGAATTCATAATCAGAAATTACTGGATTGTTTTCTACATAATACATGTGATTATAATAGTTTATATCTTCTCGAAGCTTCTTAATCTCTTTTTCTGCTTCTTTGTTATTCATCTTATAAATCACATCCGAATTTTTTTTCAAGGTTTTTCAGTGAAATTGTATTAAGAATATCATCTTTCTCCAACCAACCACGTCGAGCATTTGCAATACCAAAGTGCATATACGGTAGGTGACTAATATTGTGAGAATCAGTTCCAATGACAAATTTCACTCCTCTTTCTTTTGCAAATTTTGAATTTGTGTCGTTAAGGTCAAGACGATCAGGAAATGAATTGATCTCCAAATATGTATCAGTTTCTATTGCAGTATCAAAAATTTTTTCCATATCAAGTTGAAGAGGTTCTCTCCTCCCAATTATTCGACAAGTTGGATGAGCTAAGAAATCAACATGTTCATTCTCCATGCCTTTTACGATTCTTTTGGTCGCCTCGTTTTTATTCATTTTAAATGAAGAATGAATTCCAATACAAACAAAATCAAGTTTTTTAAGAACACGGTTATTATAGTCCAAAGCCCCATCAGGTTTGATATCACATTCTGTACTACAAAAAACCTTTACGCCCTCTAATTTTTTATTTAGATCATCAATCTCTTTTATTTTATCATCAATTCTTTTTTCTGTAAGTCCATGGGCAATCTTCAGTGATTGAGAATGATCAGCAATTCCTACATACTCATAGCCTAATTTCTTAGCGTAATTTACGATGTTTTCTAATGTATCGGTACCATCACTCCACCTAGAATGGACATGGAGATCACCCTTGATATCGCCATGCTTTACGATATTTGGTAATTCACCTTTTATGGCAGTTTCAATTTCACCTCGATTTTCTCTTAATTCTGGTTCTATATACGTAAGATCAAGCTTATTATAAACTTCTTTTTCAGTTCTACCAACTAAGTATTTGTCGGTTTTTTTATCAAAAAGACCATACTCATTTAATTTCAGACCTTTTTTACTTGCCATACTGCGCATTTTTACATTATGTTCTTTAGACCCAGTGAAATACTGAAGTGCTGCTCCAAAACTTTTCTTTTCAACAACACGAAGATCTACTTGAATATCATTATTTAATGAAACACTGGTTTTGGTATTTCCCTTTAATAATACATTGTTGACATTTGGATATCTCACGAAATATTCTATAACTTCATCAGGTGTATCTGAGGAAGTAAGAATGTCTAAATCTCCAATTGTTTCCTTCATCCTTCGAAGACTACCTGCAATACTTATCTTTTCAATTTTTTTACATTGTTTAAGATACTTGATGTAATTATTTCCATTTTCATATGCAACATTGAGAAGAACGCGCCCACTGGTCTTTTCTCTAAGAGCTATTCCACGGAGAATATTCTTCTCAGATATTTCTCCAAAACCCTCAAGATCTCTAAGCTTACCCCCATCACATGCTTTTTTTAAATCACTGATATTTGTAATTGAAAGATGTCTATACAGTAAAGAAATCTTTTTTGGACCTAGGCCAGGGATATCCAACAAATCGATAACTCCCCTTGGTATCTCTTTTTTTAATTTCTCAAAATATTCCAATCTATCGGTTTCCACTATTTCCTTTATCTTTTTAGAAAGAGCTTCACCAACCCCAGGAATTAATCGAAGACGATTTTCCTTTGAAACAATTTCAATATCTTCATCAAGTGTTTCTATAGACTGTGCTGCCATACGGTATGCTCTTGTTTTAAAAAATATATCACCTTTTACATCAAGTAAATCTGCAATCTGGTAAAGTATATCTGCAACAATCTTATTTTTCATAGAAATGTCACTCTAATTTTCTATAAAGATAACAATTTTAACCTCATCCCCATCTTTCAAATCAAGTTTTTCTCTTAAAAAGTGTGGAGATATAAACTCTAAAATATTTGAGTAATGGCTTCGTAATGGTATAACTATTGCACCGTCAGTATCTTTTATAGTTGCATGAAAACATTTAACACTACCAAAAGTACGGTTATTAGTTTTAAACTCATCAATTATTATTGCGTTATATTTTTTTAATAGGCGTATCTTATTTCTTTCAATGTGTTTAATTTCGACATTAAGTGTACCAGGATAAGGTATAAAATTCAATTTTTCTCTAAATTGATTGACATATTCAATTTGTTCTGTATAATATCTACCTTCGCCCATGCCAGATATGATCTTGCCGTTGAGATGAATCATATTTGTTAACTCAAAAATTTGTTGATACTGCAGATGTTCTTCCTGTAAAACTTCTTTGCCAATATTAGTTAATTGAATAAGTTGTTTTTTTATACCCATTTCTCTAATTATCATTTCTTTACTGTCCAACTCAAGTAGATATCTTGAGGCAGTCTGCTGGCTGGTTCCAAGGTGATTTGCCAATTCAAGAGAAGAAATCTCTATCCTGTTTCTAACTGCCCCTAATAAAGCAAGTTCCTTGAGCATTTGTAAAAGATAAGGTTTCATAATATCATCATTCTCCTTTATCATCTAATATTCATTGCTAGTTTTTCCCCCTTATCAGTAAGAATATATCTGTTACCTTTTTTCTCTAATATATCTCCCTTTATAAAATCATTTGCAACTCTTTCTACTACCTGAATTATTATTCTATGCTTCTTTGCTATTCTGTTAATATTAGTTTCACCAGATGCAAGTTCATCAAAGATGGATCTTCTATATTTATTTGAAAGTATAAATCCCTCATCCATATTCTAAATACCAATATCTTAAAATGTATTACTACGAATTAAGCGTTTCGAAAAGAACGAATGCCAATAAAAAAATTATAAAGATTAGAAAATATAAGTCATTAAATGATTTGTAGAACAATCCTCTTTACTTTTATTTTTATTATAAACAGAACATTTAAATGAGTAATTGGAGATACTTATTAATATATATAATTTGTAGGGAGACAAGATGAAAAATTTAACACTAATTATAATAATACTTGTAATGTTTATGATTACAGTTCCTGCTTATGGATTTAAGAATCAGGATAATTCAGAATCGTTAAAAATTGAAACATCTGTTGTCCTTCCCTCAAATTTTAGTTGGCGAGATATCGATGGGGTTGACTTTACAACTCCAATTAGAAATCAGGCTCCATTTCCAAGCTGTGAAACATTTGCAATTGTAGCTGCTATCGAAACCATGGTACAATACAAAGTTGGTTACCCGTTTGGTTGTGATCTTTCTGAGGCTCATCTATATTTCTTCAGTGGCGGGAATACAGATTGGGGTTCCTTTCCAGAAAATGACACTCAATTTCTAAAGGACTATGGTGTTCCAGACGAAGCGTGTTGGCCTTATCCAGAAGAAAATTATCAATATCCATTAAATACTTCTTGTCCTAATTGGAAGAATAGAACTGTAAAAATTGCAGATTGGCATTACCTCCCAGAGGATCCTATTGCAATTAAAACCTCATTAGTAACAAATGGTCCTGTTCCAACCTACTTTCAAATATATAAAGACTTCATTTATCATAAGAAAGGCATATATAGACATAAATGGGGGGAAGTCTTTGGCATCCATTATATAACAATCGTTGGTTATAACGATAATCCCGGATATTGGATTTGTAAAAATAGCTGGGGTACAAAATATCAAGATGAAGGTTGGTTCAATATTGGATATGGGGAGTGCAGTATTGAAAAAAAATCATTTTATCTAACTGAAGTACATGGGCAATTTCCCATTATATATGTAGATGATGATAATAATTTGGGTCCTTGGGATGGTTCTCAGGAACATCCTTATATTAATATTCAACAGGGTGTCGATAATGCATATGAAGGATGGACCGTTTTTGTAAATAATGGATATTATAATGAGAATATCATTATCAATAAAACTATTAATCTAGATGGAGAGAATAGAGATTCAACTATAATTGATGGCGGGGGTAATGGACATGTTATTACTGTTTCTGCACCCCACGTAAGGTTATCAGGATTTACAATACAAAACAGTGGGGCAAATCCATTTGATGCAGGAATTAAAACATTATCTCTTAACTCCAATATTACGGTAAATGATAATATCATACAAAATAATGAAATTGGCGTGTTTTTGAACTATGCATATGAGCAATCATGGAATATTGTCAGTGATAATATAATCCAAAAAAATAATGATGGATTATATATTCATTGGGTAAATAATAATGAAATATTAGATAACATAATAAAATTGAATAGAGATGATGGAATAGAAATGGAGTCTTCTCGCAACACAATAATATCTGGAAACATCATTCAAGAAAACAGTAAGTATGGTCTATATTTGAGAGCTGCATCTCATGGAAATATCATTAAGCAGAATGATTTTATAGATAATGAAAATCATGCTTATTTTGATGGATCACTATTCAACAGATGGTTAAGGAATTATTGGAGTAATTCCCAATGGTTTATTATTAAACCCATAAAAGGTCAAATTGATATTTTTGATATTCCATGGATTGATTTTGATTTATTTCCATCATTAAAAGAAAATCATCTCTAAATTATAAAATTTTAATTAGTATTTATTTATTGTCAATATCATGATTACAACCTGCCTTTATATTATTTAATTTCTAATCTTTTCTAGAAGCTCAATTTCATCCTTTGTTAGATATTCTGTCTCCCAATTATAAATTTGATAGTTTTCCATTATATCCCTCAAATATTGACAGAAATGCCGGTATGGGAGGGATGGTGGGATGCACCCTTACTGGCATGTCCCCCGCATTAATCGTCGTTCTAAAAGTAGGAAGGTTAGTTCTGGTTTATATATGTAAAAAAGAGATAGGTGAAAGTATTATTTACCTTCAATGCTGTTCATTGGTAAAAGTGGCATACACAAGATAGTGGTCTGATTGGTCTTTTTTAACATCATTCATTACTCTCGCACTAATGAAGTTATTTTCAGTTGCATCATTGATTATTATTCTATCATAGGTATTATTACTTGTTGCAACTGTTGTATCAATATAATTACTTACAACCCATTTCCAATCAGTAAAATGTTCAATGTCATCTTCATTGTAATAACTTCCATCAGCATTTAAATCACCTAGAATTATCGCATCATCCAATGGGTTGCCAATGATGGCCTCTAAAACAGTAAGTTCATCAGACACATTATCTGGTTGAGTATGAATTGTGTAAAGCGTAAAAGACCAGTTATTCGATATGAAAGTTGCTTTAAGAGGTGGTCTTTGCATTACCTGTTGATATTCATCTTGATAATCATAAGATTCAATCAATGTTGTGTTATCATTATAGAAAACAGCGTATTGTTCCTTCGAAGAACTCTTCCCTGAACGGTCACTTATAATGTATTGGTATTCTGGGAATTTCTCAGCAAGTATTTGTATCGCTATTCCAGATGCATCACGGATTTCCTGCAAAATGAATATATCATAATCATCGAGTTTTTCAGCGTAGAATGCTAATAGGGTTTCGTTTGATGCTTTGCTGGTTCCAAAAACTTGTAAGTTCCAACAAGCGATTGATATACTACTTCCCGTATCTTTAGGTTTAGCAGGATTTATTATGTTGTTATCTATATTTTCAAAAATACATCCACAAAATGAAATTGAAACTAATATGGCTGTTAATAATAACAAATTAATTTTAAATAACATCCTCTTATATTGTAATAGCAAAGATATTCTTAAATATAATCTTCAACTTTCTCAAAATCTCATATATGCTATTATAATATGAACAATGACATATATGGGCAACCCACAACTTAAATTACAAGTATCACATAAAGTTTTTTAGTTAAAATGTTAAAAAAAATGCCTAATGTGTTATCTGCAGAGGATCTATTGGAATGGGCGTTCAAAAAAGCCAAGAAGAAGAAAATAACTGATAGAAATGCTCTATATAAGAAAAAAAAAACAATTATTGCTAGAACAGAATCCTTTGCAACTAACATTATTTCAACATTGGAAAAATATGTGAAAGAGTTTCCATCAATTGAAAATCTTCCATTATTTTACCAGGAATTAATAGATATTAAAATTGATGTTAATAAATTGAAGAAATCTCTAGGGGCAGTCGATTGGGCGAGGAAAACTTGTAAAAACATTTTTTCAAAACAAGCAAGATCTTTAAAAAAATCAGGAAAAATTAATTTTCTAATGCAGAAACAAAAGGAGATAAATGGTAGAATTTCAAGCGTTATAAAACAGATTAGTAATGAATTGGATCTACTTGCTGATGCTCAAAATATCATAAGAAAATTTCCTGATATTAGTGATATCCCTACAATTGTAATTGCTGGATATCCTAATGTGGGAAAATCCTCTATATTGAAATACCTGTCAAAAGCAAGACCAGAAATCGCACAATATCCATTTACAACAAAAGAAATTCATGTTGGGCATATTGAAAAAAAGGAAAAGTACATTTTTAAACGTTTTCAGTTAATTGATACACCTGGTTTGTTAGATGGTTCTCCCTCTGAAAAAAATGAAATTGAAAAACAAGCTATTGCAGCTCTTACTCATCTCTCAGATATAATTATTTTTGTTATTGATTGTTCTGAAGCATGTGGTTATACTCTTGAGGATCAAAAAAAATTGATATCTCAAATAAAAAAAACGTTCAGTACTTCCCATATTATATTGGTAGAAAATAAAGTTGATATAAAAAGAATAGATTCGACCAATCTCAAAATCTCTTGTGAAACAGGTGAAGGTATGGATATTTTACTTAAGAAAATCTTTTCATATTTTAAGTCAAAAAATAATGATTGAAGATAAAGAGAAAAATAGGTTATGTCTTTTTCTTTTTCATTTTATTCAAGAAAAAAGTAGTTACTATTAATAGAATGATTATAAAGACGATCATAATAATTACTAAAATCGTTGGAAACAAGGTTATACTAACAGATTTTACATCAGATTCATGATATTGGTTTGATTCATCCCATACAAATGTTTTGAATTCATAATATCCACTTCCATTTTTAGCTGTAAAATTCCATTCAAAAGGAGAAGCGTTAAGAGAGGTTTCGTACTGTGTCCAGTTGTTCCAGGTTTTATTATCTGACGAATATCTGTAATGTAGTTCAATTTTTGATACTTCGCTTTCATTTATATTTACTGATATTAAGAAAACGTTGTTCCAATTCCATTCATAGAAATCAGATATGTCTGGATCATATGGTGCTTCGATAATATTTATTATAAGATCCTTAATAATATTCATAGCTTCATTGTTTGATGTAGATTCATATTGATTTCCTAGAGAATCTGTTAATTTGAAGTATATATAATAGTCAATGTCTTCCAACATATAGTCCCAATCATCTTGAGAAAGATTCCATTCTCCGAAGTAACTAATGGTATTAATATCTTCATCATTAATTTTTATCCATTCGTTGTATCCTTCGAAATTCAGTCGATATTCAACGCTTTTAAGTTTATAATCATCTCTAAATTCAATAGAGAATTCAGGTATTGTGTCATTTGTAAAACGATACTCATTATCAAAAACTGGTTTATATGGGTTATTTGGGTCAAAGATGAATGATATGTCACCTTGGGAAGGATAATCTTCAATATTGTTTGCATTATCTGTTGCAATCGTACATAATTCATATTCTCCACCGTCATTACGTCCAATTGAAAAGCCCCAAGTATAGGGGGACGTATAATCTGTGGGATTAAAAAAAGACCATCCAGTATCGCCTGAGACTCGATAATAAAGTTTTACATATTTGATACTACTTATGTTGTCTTCTGCTGTTGCATCGATCGTAACTGGAGTAGTATTACTTGGATTAGGAATTGTTGCAGAGTTTGTAATCCATGAAAATGGTTTTTCATTATCCGATTTAAAATCAAACCATTCAGAATTATTTGTATTTCCTGACATATCTTCAATATAGAATTTGATTTGTTTTAGTTCAGTAATATT